>DJRS01000102.1 GCA_002440145.1 Verrucomicrobia bacterium UBA6354 | reverse complement strand
TTAGACAGGATTTACAGGATGGACAGGATTGGGGGGCGTCGTCCTACTTGTCCCACTCGTCCTACTCGTCTCGGTTGTCCTGCCCGTCCCCACTGCCGCCCCTCGGAGTTTGCCAACCGTTGGGAATCCGGCACATTATCAGGCCAAATCGCGTCGCTTCCTGTTTTGGTCACCTGCCCAAGTAAATGCCCCCCCCCCATGGGGGACGGGGTGGAAGAGAGAGACTCTCCCGCCTTTGAGGAGAACGTCCATTGCCCGAGTAAATGTCCATACACTAGGAGCATTTGCTTGGGCAATTCACAAAGAAATGCAGAAGCCCAGTTTCCGCTTGCCGCGGGAAGGGCAATCGTGGTATAATATGCGGCAACAAACGGGATTGTAGCTCAACTGGACAGAGCGACGGTTTCCTAAACCGTAGGTTGGGAGTTCGATTCTCCCCAGTCCCACCAGGAAATGGCGAAAACGAGATGGAAAGCGAAGACGACATGAAGGAGACGGCGCAGGCGCGCGCCGCGCAGGGCATGCGTCCGGACCGTCCTCCAAAAGAGCCGAAGACGCCCGAAGAATTGGCGGCGATTGCGTTTCTGGACCGGCTCCGCACAGGCGAAGGCGAGACGGCGCCGGAGAATCTGCCGCGTGCGTGCGTCGTGGAGATAGTGGACTATGTCGAAATCCCCAAGGCCAACGAACGTTACGCATTGGCGACGGTTTCCGCCGGGAAGGGGCGCCAGTGGAAGCTTTGCATCGGCCGATACTATCTGGAGAAGGGGATGCGGGCGCTTTTTCTGACGGCGGACGCGGCGATTCCCGCGCAGGAAGTGGAGCGCTATCGCGATTCGGACGTCACCAAGCTGAAGGAACGCGTCTACCGCTACGGGTTCGGCGTGAAAGAGCGCCGGTGGGTTCCGTTCGTCAAACGCGGCGTTTACCGCCACAATTGCGGCGTGCTGTATCCGCTGGACAATTTCGGGGAACTGGCTGGGCAGGCGCCGGGGACGGACTGTTCGGCGCTTTTGCATCTCGAAAGCGCGGCGGAGCTGCAAGCGCGGCAGAACAGGCCCCGTCCGAATCCTTCTGCGGTGGGCGCGGTATCGTTCGCGCCGTCCCGGAAGGGTGCGTCCAAGAGGGCGTCCCGCGGCAAAAGCGACAGCGCGGTGGCGCAGGCGAAGGCGTTTTTGGCGAAGGTACGGTTGCACCGGGCGCGATTTCTGGCGGAAATGCGCGAAAAATGAAGATTCCCTATTCCCCCCGCGCGCGGAATTTGGTATAATTATCGTCGACTGCTGAAGTTTTCATTGGACGTCCGCCAACGCGGACAACTTCTAAGGAGAAATAAAATGGCTAAGACGCCTAAGTTCGAGAACGCGAAAGTGTTCGATTGGGTTGATAAATGGAACAAGGTCTGCACGCCCGACAAGATTGTCGTCGTGAAGGGCACGAAGGCCGAGCACGAGGCTATCTGCGAGATGATGGTCAAGAAGGGCCAGTTCATCAAGCTGAACCAGAAGAAGCGCCCCGGTTGCTACCTCGCGCGTTCGCACGAGAGCGATGTCGCGCGTGTCGAAGGCCGCACCTTCATCTGCTCGAAGAACGAGATCGACGCGGGCCCGACGAACCATTGGATGGAGCCCGAAGCCATGAAGAAGCTCATGCTCAAGAGCTACAAGGGCTGCATGAAGGGCCGCACGATGTACGTGATCCCGTTCGCGATGGGCCCGATCGGCAACCCGATCACCCAGTACGGCATCGAGATCACCGACTCGCCGTATGTCGTCGTGAACATGGACATCATGACCCGCACGGGCGAGGCGGTCATGAAGCACCTCGGCAAGAACGGCGATTTCATCCCCTGCATCCACTCCGTGGGCGCGCCGCTCAAGAAGGGCCAGAAGGACGTCGCGTGGCCCTGCGCGAAGAAGATCGAGGACAAGTTCATCACCCAGTTCCCCGAAGAGCGCCAGATCTGGTCGTTCGGTTCGGGCTACGGCGGGAACGCGCTCCTCGGCAAGAAGTGCTTCGCGCTCCGCATCGCCTCGAAGCTGGCGAAGGACGAGGGCTGGATGGCCGAGCACATGCTCATCCTCACGCTCACGAGCCCCGAGAAGAAGCAGTACCACATCACGGCGGCGTTCCCGTCCGCCTGCGGCAAGACCAACCTCGCGATGATGCTCCCGAAGCTCCCGGGCTGGAAGCTCCAGACCGTCGGCGACGATATCGCGTGGCTCAAGCCGGGCGAAGACGGCCGCCTCTACGCGATCAACCCCGAGAACGGCTTCTTCGGCGTCGCGCCGGGCACGTCGATGGACTCGAACCCGAACGCGCTCAAGAGCTGCAAGAAGGGCACCATCTTCACGAACGTCGTTCTCACCCCCGATGGCGACATCTGGTGGGAAGACATGGGCATCAAGGCACCGGCGGAAGGCGTGGACTGGAAGGGCAACCCCTGCTACGTCTGCGCGGACGACCCCTACCGCATGGGTCCGAAGCCGGGCATGACCAAGGCTGAGATCAAGGAGCTCAAGTACGTCGCGGCGCACAAGAACAGCCGCTTCACGGCTCCGGCCGAGAACTGCCCCGTCCTGGACAAGGAAGGCTTCAACGGCAAGTACGAGAAGAAGCCGACCGGCGTGCCGATCGACGCGATCCTCTTCGGCGGCCGCCGTCCGAGCACCATCCCGCTCGTGAACGAGGCCAAGAGCTGGACCCACGGCGTGTTCATGGGCTCCGCGGCCGGTTCCGAAGTCACCGCGGCGGTCATCTCCGACCAGATCGGCCAGGTTCGCCGCGACCCGATGGCGATGTTGCCGTTCTTCGGCTACAACGTCGCGGACTACTTCGAACACTGGCTCGAGATGGAGCGCACCTCCTTCGATTCGTCCAAGCTCCCGAAGATCTACTTCGTGAACTGGTTCCGCAAGGGCGACGACGGCCGCTTCATGTGGCCGGGCTTCGGCGACAACAGCCGCGTCCTGAAGTGGATCTGCCAGCGCATCGAGGGCACGGTCAAGGCGAACGAGACGGCGATCGGCAACCTGCCGTTCGCGGACGACATCGACCTCGAGAACAACGACGAGACGGCGAAGTTCCACGTCGTCAAGGCCGACCTGGAGGAGATCCTCAAGGTGGACGTCGAGGGCTGGAAGAAGGAAATCGAGACGATCGGCGCGAGTTACGACGAGTACGACGCCAAGCCGTCGAAGGACTCCACGGTCCGTCTTCCCCATGCGCACCGCGTCCCGAAGGCTCTCCGCCAGGTTCTGTCGGACGTCACGGCGGCGCTCAACGCCTAATCTTTAGTTGAAAGGAAATTGATTACCATGATTATTCAAGAAGTCAAGGCGCGCGAGATCATCGACTCCCGCGGCAACCCGACGGTTGAAGTCGACGTCATCCTCGAATGCGGCACGCTCGGTCGTGCCGCCGTCCCGAGCGGTGCGTCCACAGGCGAGAACGAGGCGCTCGAGCTCCGCGACGGCGACCCCAAGCGCTACCTCGGCAAAGGTGTGCAGAAGGCGGTCGAGAACGTCAACGACATCATCGCCCCCAAGCTCATCGGCATGGACGCGAGCGATCAGCGCGGCATCGACGAGATGATGATCGCGCTGGACGGCACCCCGACGAAGTCGAATCTCGGCGCGAACGCCATTCTCGGCGTCTCCCTCGCGGTCGCGAAGGCGGCGGCGAACGAGCTCGGCATGCCGCTCTACCGCTACATCGGCGGCTGCAACACCTACGTGCTCCCCG
>DJRS01000169.1:1043-8285 GCA_002440145.1 Verrucomicrobia bacterium UBA6354 | reverse complement strand
CCGCCGACTGCGGATTCTGGATATTGTCGTCGTCCACGCACGCCGGCACCATATCCACGACATTGCCGTCCTTGTCAAGGACCCGCAGCCAAACCGCGGCGTTCAACTGCAGCTTGCCCAGCGGGAGGTTGCCCTTCCACACCGTGGACTTCTTGTGCACGACACTGCCGCTCGCGTCCAGGACGGGCAATCCCAACGTGATCTCGCACTTGGCGATGTCGTCCTTCACCGCTGCAAACAGGGGCTCCCAGCGTGCCTTTTCACCCAAACCCCAGTCTCCGCTTTTTGGCAGAGTTTGCTTCCACGTATACTTGACAGTCAAGAAGTCTATCTTCGACAAGGGCTCCACCACCTGCGCACCGTTGAAATTCAGGGTTATCTGGTCGTTGACCGTTCCCTGGAGCGGATTGTCCGCCACGGGGGACGCGAACGAAACGCCCGTTTCAGGCATTTTCAGGCTGAGAACGCCCGCATCCGTAAGTTGGCTTTCGGGAATCGTCTTGTCGCCGAGATGCAGGGAATCAAGCGCCTGACCCGTCCGCAGAGAAGGCTCGCCGTCCGTAAAGAAGAATGCGAAACGCCCGTCCGCTTTCCAGTTCGACGTATCCTTTTCGTCCTTGTGGGCAAACGGAAACGCGGCAATCGCCCGGACGCCGCCCCCCTGCAGGAGTTCCGCCATCGAGAGCCGGTAGACGACCGTCGCCGTGACATCCCGTTCCCTTTCTGTTCTCGGGTCCCCCGTCTCGGGCGCCACTGTACCGTCCGGAAGCAGAACAGGGACCTGATTGTCGGCGGCCGGTTCGCGCGTCAGTTGCACTTTCCCTTGCATGGGTTGCATCTGGAAGCCGCAAATCATCGGCACGCGCTCGACCGTCGGGATGGCGAGCGACGTCGGGACGCGATCCGGATCCAGATAGTCGCACAGCGCGGCCAGACCGACCAGCCCGAGGTAGGAATTCCAGATACTGCGATTGTAGTCCCTGAAGAGCGAGTCCAAACTGTTGGGTATGTCGCCCGCGGCGAAATGGAAGGGTTGGGCATTGGGGGACGCCAGATCGTAGGCGTCGCCCGCTTGGCCGTTGCCGTTCCAGACTCCCGCGGCCGCATTGGACGTCTTGCGGATGTCGTTCGTCGGGAAGCAGCCGTCCGTCAAAAGGGGCATGAGGAGCGGATTCTCGCTGTCGGCGTCCTTGCTCAGGCGCGTCAGCTGTCCGTTGCCCTGCAGATACTCGCAGAACCAGCTCTTGAAAGGTCCGCGGGAATCCGTCCCCAGCGCGAGGTTGATATCCGCGACGGACGTAAGCGGCGGCAGATTCGCATCGAAGGTGATGTTCAGATCGCCGTCGACTTTCCGCGCCTGCGCCGCGCCCTTCAGCAGATTGTCCCAATTCACCCCGTCTGAGACGTTGTCGAACAGATAGGAGAGCGTGAGACGGGTGTTCGCGGCGGAGGAGCGCGGCTCGCCCGCGAACAGACGGTTGATGTCGAGGTAGTCCGACACATCCAGCGCGAGATAGGCGTAGCGCCCGGCGTCGAAGTCGAACGACCGCCACTGGGCGGTCGGGGTGCGCCGGCCGTAATACCGCGCCTCGCCCATCAGGGGCGCCGGCACGTAGGCGAGTCCTTCCAGCGACAGGACGGGCACCGTATCGCCGGGATCGACCGCGCCGTTGGGGACATCTCCCGACTTGCCCGCGCGCGACATGTCCGCATTCATGAAGACGCGCCCGACCCAGCCGTTGCGGTTCGTGTTCACGTATTGCCCTGGATTCTCGTCACGGCGCTTGCACGCCTCGCTCCCGAGCCCCGGGTGGGGGTTGTCGTTGACGGCGTGGTCGATGTCGTCGATCGCCCGGGCGAGGGCCGCCTTCACGAGTTCGCGCGAAGACGTCGCGCGGCGCAGATAGTTCGACGGCAGCCGCGCCCGGCGCATGTACGCCGCGAAGGCGACGGCCGAGACGGTCATGAACGCGAGCATGCCCAAAACGACCAGAAGCGCGGAACCGCGGCGCGCGGATATCTTTCTCATTTGCGTTCCTCCTCCGAAAGCCGATACATGTTGGGGACGCTGAAACTCGTTTCCATGCCGCCCGTCGCGCTCTTGATCGTCGACGCCGCCGTACCCTGCGTGATGCGCACGCGGTAGGGCTTGCCCCACGGATCCAGCACCTTGCCGCCCGCGTTCACCGCCGCCATGAAGAGCACGGGGATCGTGCCTTGGGCGCGCTCGTCCTGCCCCTTGCCGAACAGGTCGGGGAAGGCGTCGACCGACAGCTCCTTCCAGCCGCCCGACGCCGCCAGCGCACTGTTCTTCTTGAAGTTCTCGGACGCGAGGACCGCCTGGTTGATGGTTTTCACCTCCGCCAAGGCCTTCTGCCGCCGGGCTCGCTCCTGGGCGGAGGAAACGGACATCGAAAGAGAGCCGAGCAGGACCGCGATCATGCCGACCACGACCAGGAGCTCGACGAGCGTGAAGCCGCGCGCGAGTCCGTCCCGCTTATTTGTTGAGTATTCCATCGACAGGGTTGCTCCAGATGTTGTCCCAGGTCTCGTCGTAACTGCGGTCGGGGCCCGCACTCTCGACATTGACCGAATAGGTGTTGAAACTGCCGCCCGAACTGCCGCTGCCGATATTCACGGAAGGCGACTCCCGCGTCCCCTTCTCGACGTCGGACCTGGAAAGGAACGCGGCGTTCATCCGCCCGATGGCGCGCGTGCGGAGCGAGCCGTTCTTGTCCCAGAGCGACTGCAGGGCGTACAGCTGATTGTTCCAGACATACGCGCTGTCCGCCTGGTCGCGCACCGCCGCCGCCTTGGCACGCACCTCGTCCAGGTCGGTGACGCCCGCCATGCCCGTGCGCCAGGCGATGGACGACTGGTTGAAAATCATGGTCAGAATGGTCAGCAGAAGCCCCAAGAGAAGACTCGCCACCAAAAGTTCGATTATCGTAAATCCGCGCTTCACGGCATCCTCCCCTGGAAACGCACTTCCGTATAGTAGAGGGGTGCGGCCATCAGCATCTCGTCCGACAGCGCCGCCCGGAAACCGATGCGCACGACGGCGGAATCCTCGTCGTGCAGGATGACGAGCCCCGCCGCCTTGAGCCCGCCCGCCGCGCTCGACGGCCACGAAGTCTGGGCGTACGAGCCGAACGCGCTCTGCGCCACGCCCAGCGTGCCCGAGCGGACGCCGATATTGTTCCCGCTTTTTTCCTGCAGATAATCCTTCCACCCGGCGTCCGAAGGCTTGGACTTCAGGTTCTTGAAGGTGGACCAGGTCATGTTGGTGTCCGAGAAATAGCGCACGAGAGGCGAGATCACCGCCTCGGCGTAGGCGGCGGACGCGACATCGTCCGTGCTTTGCTGGTTCTCGCGGAATCCCATCGAGTAGAGCCCGACGACCGCCAGGACTCCCGTCGCCATGATCAGCATGGCGAGGTTGATTTCCATCAGTGTAAACGCGCGGCGCATGTTCATTTCTCCACACCTCCTAATCGACGCTGGCGTTGGAATCGCCTATCGACACCGCCTTCATGCCATTCGGCGCCGGACGCAGGTTGCTGATCTGCACGGTATCCGGAAACGTCTTGTTGTAGGCGTCCTCCAGGGGATCGAATTCATAGTTGAAGACCTTTATCTCCGTGACGGGGCTGCTCGTCTTCTCGCTGTACGACGAACCGAAGATGAAGTTCTTGGGCAGCTGGATTTCCTCGAAGGCGAAGCCGTAGGCGTCGCCGGTCTTCCAGGATACGCCGTTGGCGTCGACCACGCGGAAGGCGTAGGGGCGGATTTCCGTGCGCTTGAATTCCGCATCGTCGGGATCGCCCGGCAAGCGGGCGTCGACATACACGGCAAAGGCCGTATTGGTCTCGGTGTCGGGCGCGATCAGGCTGCGCTCGAAGTTTGAGCTCTTGCCGATCCGGTAGAGGAAGAGCCCCTGCTTGCCGCCCTTGGAGACGTTCACGTTCCCGGACGCGTCCGTCTCGGGCATCATCGCGCGCAAATCGCCGAACTCGTCGTAGAGATATTCGCCTTGCGACTGCGTGATGCGCCCCGTGCGGCGGACCGCCGCGGCTTTGCCCACGATGACGGGCGGCTCGGTGTCGGTTTCTTCCCTTAGCGTCTCGTTCCAGAAATAGACGTTCACCGGCACGCGGTCGATGCGCGCGCGTTCCTGCGCCGCGAGCACGAACTGCCGCACGTTCAGCAGGACGCCGCGCTGCTCCATGCCGCGCTGCATCGCCCGGTAGCCGCCCACCGAGATGGTCCCGAGAAGACCCATGATCGCCATGACGACGAGAAGCTCTATCAAGGTGAACGCGCGCTGTAGTCTGCCTCTGCACATATCCGTCCTTGCCCCCTTAGAGTCCGTCGCCTTCGTTGTACATCCGCGACACCGTCATGGTGTCCGTCGGAATCGAGTAAAGCACCCGGAAATTGCGGAAATAGCCCTTCTTCGACTCCGGATAGCCATACCACAGCGACTCGAGCGAGGTGCCTTTCTTGTTCTTGCGCGTGCCGCGCAAAGCCTCCAGAATGTCCATGCCGCGGACCTTGGAGCGCCGCTCGCCGGACTTCGTCGCCACGAAAAGCCCCGAGACGTCCATGAGCGGATTGCCCTTCTTCGCCTCGTCGACGAGCGTCTTGACCATCTGGCGCACTTTGTCGGCCGGTATTTCAATGAGGTCGGAATTGTTCTTGACGTTGTCGTCGCCTTCCGTCGGCGTCGGGCCCGACACGCCTCCGTTGAAGCACGGCCAATAGCCGAACTGCGCCTTGTAGGTCGCGAACGCCTGCTGGACGAGCGTGCAGGAAGCGTCCGCCTTGCGGGCGCGCGCGGACTGGATGGAGCTCGAGACCGCCGTCGTCACGATCCCCAGCAGGATGCCGATGATGGCGACGACCGTGATCAGCTCGACAATGGTGAAACCGCGGCGGTCCATTACTTCACGTCCTTCGTCTGCCCGGGCGTCCAGCTGTAGGAACACCCCTTCTTGATCCCCTTCGAATACGGCCAGTCCTTTCCGTCCTTGCCGCAGCTCCACACGATGGCCGTCGCGCGCACGCTGACGGACTCCCCGCCGACGCTCACGTCATTGATGACGCCGTCGCCGTCGTCGTCGATCGCGTAGCGCAGAAGATGGTCCTCGACCGTCCCGCCGCCGGGCACGACGTCCCCGAGCGAAGCCGAATTGCCGCGCCGCTTGACGACGGCCGCCGCCCAGGGCGTGACAAGTCCCAGTCGGTCGAGCCCCGCCAGCTTGCCGTTGCCGTCCGTCGTGAGCGACATCGGCGCCGCGAGCGCGCGCGCGGCCTTCTCGTCCAGCAGGTGCGCGGCGTTCCCGTCGCGCAACACCTTCGGCCACATGCCTTTCTTCTGGAAGAGGAACGTGAGCGCCGTCGCCGTGTTGGCGACGAGCTCCTGGCATTTCTTGTTCTCCGCCGCGCGCGTCATGCCGGCGAATCCGCCGATGGACGCGGCGACCAGCACCGCGATGATGCCGATCACGACGAGCATTTCAACCAACGTAAAAGCTTTTCTCATGTATTCCGTCTCCTTCTCTCAATTGCTCATCTGGACGATGTCGTCCGCGAGCCATTCCGTCGCCGTCTTGCGGTCGCTTTCCGAATCCAGCATGCCCAGATCCATCCAGGGCGGGAACGTCTTGCCGTTCGCGCCCGCACTCCAGAGCGTGTAGGACTGGTACGGCGGCAGGGAATAGTAGTAGAATTCGTTTCCCCACCCGTCGTTCACCGTTATTTCGTCGAGAATGTAGTTGTCGGAAACCGAATTGTAGCCGCCGACCGTATGGAGCTTCTCGTTCACGTACTCTTCGCTCTGCCAGGAAGAGGGGGCCAGCAATCCGCCCGTCGCGTATTCCTCGTTCAATTTCACGCCGAACAGCATCCGCGTCTGCCCGCCGCTGCAGATTTCCTGCAGGTTGGGCATCCAGCGCGCCGTGACGGCCTGGGACGGAATGTACTTGATCTGCGCCTGCAGGCTGGCGTTGTTGTTGGCGTTCGTCTGGAGATCGCGCCAGCGGGTGAACCGCTCGCCCGTCCACGGATTGCACGGCAGCATGTTGCTCGACTCCCACTGGGCATACTCGAAATACCGCTCCGCGCCGTCCATCATCACCAGATACCGCGGCAGCAGGTAGCTCATGACGCCGAAACGGAAGAGTTGCACGTCGTTCCATTCGGCATCGTCCCGGTACGAACCGAAAAGCCCCTCGTTGCCGATGCCGAAACCCTTGAGGATCTTCGGTTCCGCGCCCTCGCTCGCGCCCTGCTGCTGTTGTTTCTGCTGCCACCATTTGACCACCGCGTCGGAGACCCTCTTGACGTGTTCGCGCTTGTTCTCGCCGAACGGGAACGCCGCGCCCATCGGCTGCGCCCGGCACGCCGCCCGGACGGACGGCCACTCGAGCTTCGACTCCGTGTCGCCCCCGTCGGACTGCCGCCCCGAATCGTCCACCTTGAGGTAGAAGTCGCGCGAGGCGTGCAGTTTCACGGGCGGATAGCTTCCGAACGCGGCATTGTAGCCCGAAAGGCAGTTCTCCAGCCGCTGCAGGCGCGTGACCGTCGTGATGCGCGCCTCTTCGTCCCCGCCGATGGAACCCAGCTTGAACGCGATCGACATCAGCGTCACGAGGACGACGACGACGATCAGCATTTCTATGAGCGTAAACGCGCGCTTCATGGCGTTTCCCCCCGCCGGTCAGACGGCGCCGCCGCCCGAGACCGAACTGATGATCTTGATCATCGGCAGGAACATCGCGATGACGATGGTGCCGACCACGACGGCGAGCACGATGATGAGCGCCGGCTCGATCGCCGCGGTCATGCCCGCCACGGCGTTGTCCACCTCGTCGTCGTACGTGTTGGCGATGCGCGTGAGCATGTCCGCGAGCGCGCCCGTCTCCTCGCCGACTTCCACCATCGAGGTGACCATGGGCGGGAACACCCAGCACTGCGACAGCGGCTGGGTCATGCCTTCGCCCTGCTTGACGGCGTCGTGGATGTTCTGGATCGCCTTCGAAATGACGCGGTTGCCCGTCGTGTCGCGCACGATCACGAGCGTCTGCAGGATCGGCACGCCCGAAGCGAGCAGGGTGCCCATCGTGCGCGTCACGCGCGAAACCACCGTCCGCTGGACGAGCGTCCCCGTCACCGGCATCCGCAGGGAGCAGACGTCGTAGAAATACGCGCCGGCGGACGTCTTGCCGACCACCTTCTTGA
>DJRS01000169.1:0-932 GCA_002440145.1 Verrucomicrobia bacterium UBA6354 | reverse complement strand
AGCATGTCGTTGAAGACCTGCTTGAACTTCGGGATGACCGCCACGAGCAGGAACGCCGTGATGCCGATGGCCGCGACGAGCACCACGATCGGATAGATCATCGCGCCCTTGACCTTGTTCTTGATCTTGTCGCTCTTCTCGGCGAACTCCGCCAGACGCGCCAGAACGACTTCCAGCACGCCGCCCGCCTCGCCGGCCTTCACCATGTTCACGTAGAGGTTGTCGAAAACCTTCGGGTACGCCGTCAGCGCTTCGGAGAAGGTCCCGCCGGAGGAAATCGTCTCGCCGATCCCGTTCAGCGCCTCCACCATCTGCGGATCCTTCTGCTGGCGCTTCAGGACCTCGATGCCGCGCATGAGCGGCAGCCCGGCGTTGACGAGCGTCGCGAGCTGGCGCGTGAACTGGGTGAGGACCTTCGTCTTGATGCGCCCGCGCATCCAGTTCGGCAACTTGATCTCGATGTTCTTGTCCAGCACGCTCTTGCCCTTGGCGGGCTTCGCGGCGGACTTCGCGCCCTTCTTCGCGGTCTTGGGCGCCTTGGCCGCCGAAGTTTTGGCCGCCGGCGCGGCGTTCTTCACTTCGCCGATCGCCGTCGGCATAAGCCCCTGTGCACGCACCGCCGCAATTGCCGCGCTGCGATCGCCCGCTTCGACCAGGCCCCGCGTCTCGACGCCCGCGGAATCCTTCGCGATATACTGGTATGTCGCCATGCTCTCAATCTACCTTTCAGTATTCTGCAACCATTATATCATATCTTTTTTTATCCTGCAACCACTCTCGTGAACCGGAGCCGAAGCGAAAAGTGTACCCTGTCGTGAGACACCCGGGGCAAACCGTTCCGGAGGTGGAGGACGATACCCCAAAATGAGAAGAAACTGTTGAGAAAGCGGAAGGCTAGAGACCGCAATGGAAACCGGCATCCCGCTTCGGGG
>DJRS01000153.1 GCA_002440145.1 Verrucomicrobia bacterium UBA6354 | reverse complement strand
ATCGACGCGGACATCGAGAAGAACCGCAAGGCGGACGCGACCTTCGCGCTCGCCGCGCCGGCCGGCGCGGTCGTGAAGGTCGAGCAGCTGACGCACGACTTCCGCTTCGGCGCGCACATCTTCAACTTCAACCAGCTCGGCAAGACCCGGTACAACGACGCCTACAAGGCGAGCTACGGCAAGGGCGGGCTCTTCAACCAGGCGACCGTCTCGTTCTACTGGATCGACCATGAGCCGACGCCGGGGGCGTTCCGCTTCGACGGGAACTACCGCGAAGAGGAGCGCTACTGGAACGGCCTCACGCGCGACGAGGCGATGGCCGACCGCTATTGGCGGCGTCCGGCCCCCGGCCCGGTCGTCGACTTCCTCAAGACGATGGACGTCGCGATCCACGGCCACATCCTGATCTGGGGCAATGCGAAGCCGTATTGGATCTACGACTGGTACTGTCCCGAAAGCGAGAAACGCGTCTTCGACGGGATCGGCATCCCGCGCCATTCGACAGACTGCGGCTGGGAGCCGTGCGGACAGGGATGGGGCATGGGGTACATGGGCCGCGTCGCGGCCGTCTGGCGCGCGCGGTACAAGGGCCTCGACGAGCGCGCGCTTGAACATGAGGCGCCCGTCTACGCGGCGAATCTGCGGCGGATCTTCCGCAAGCGCGTCTCGGACGTCGCGGCGCGGTTCGGCGAGGTTGTGGACAGCTGGGACGTGGTGAACGAAAGCTCGCACGACTGGGCGCGCTACCGCAAGTCCCGCACGGGGCTCGGCTACTGGTTCAGCATGTACGGTCTCATGCCGGGGGACTATCCGCTCCATGCGCTGCTGGACGCAAAGGAGGAGATGGCCCCGTCCGCGAAGCTCGCGATCAACGACTACAACATCTCGCCCGACTTCCTCACGCAGGTGCGCGACTTGGAGCAGGAGGGCGCGCGGATTGACCTCGTGGGCTGCCAGATGCACATCTTCAACACGAACGACTGCCGCCGTCTCGCGAACGGCGCGACGGATGTGAACTGGGTCGGCTCGCCGAAGGTCATCCGCGAACGGCTCGACATGATGGCGAAGACGGGCAAGCCTCTTCACGTCTCGGAGGTGACGATCGCCGCACCGGGCGTGGACGATGTTTCCCGCAAGATCCAGGCCGTGCTGGTGCGGAACATCTACCGCGCCTGGTTTTCGCATCCGAAGACGATGGGCATCACGTGGTGGAACACGGTGGACGGCGCGGGCGTGGCGGGCGAACCGCTCGTCTCGGGCCTCTTCACGCGCGAGATGGAGAAGAAGCCCGCCTATGACGCGCTTGACGAGCTCATCAACCGCGAGTGGCGCACGAACCTTGCGGTCGCGGCGGATGCGGACGGCAAGGTCTCGTTCCGGGGCTTCCGCGGCCGCTATCGCCTCAGCTGGACGGGCGCGGACGGCAAGCCGGCGACGAAGCTGGTCGAGGTAAAATAAGGGGGTAGGTGATGCAGATGACGCGAAGAACGTTCTTGGTGGAATGCGCCGCGCTGGCGCTGACGGGGAGGGCTTCGGCGAAGGGCCCTCGGTCATCGGTGGCGGTTCGGGACGAGCTGAACCGGCAGATTTCGGAAGGGCTGATCGCGGGCGGCGTCTGCGGTCTCGTGGGCGGTCCGCTGTATGTGGCGGGCGAGCGGACGCGCCATCCCGCCTCGACGCCTATGGCGGACAACTGCATCTTCGACCTGGCCAGCGCCGCCAAGCCGTTCACGGCGAGCCTGTGCGCGCGGCTTGTCGCGGACGGACGGCTTGACCCGGACGCGCCCTTTACGCAGTACCTGCCCGAACATGTGTTGGCGAAGGAAAACTGCGCGATCACGGTGCGCGACCTGGCGACGCACACGGGCGGGTTCGACAACGCGAAGCCGTACATTCTGCCCGATCCGGACGACTTCGACCGCGTGCTTTTCGCGAAGCGTCCCGTGCGTCCGCGCGGCGCGGCGTATGACTACGCCTGCTCGAACTTCATCTATCTCGGCAAGATCGTCGAGCGCGTGACGGGGATGGATCTCGAGACGGCGGCGCGAAAACTTCTCTGGGGGCCGCTTGGCATGCGCGACACCTGCTGGCACGAGGTCGTCGGCAGTCCGCGCGCGGTCGAGACCTTCACGAACGGGCGACTGCCGCCGGGAACGCACGGCGACGAGTCCGCGCGCGCCTATCCGCGCCCAATGGGCAACGGCTCGGCGTTTTCGACGGCGGGCGATATGCTGCAGTTCGTCGGCGACCTGTTGGCGCGGCGGGCGTTCCCGAAAGCCTACTACGATCTTTTGCTGACGCCGAGCTGGGAGAAGGGTGATGTTCGGCGCAGCTTCGGCTGGGACATGAGCGTAGCGGAACGTCCGGCGGGATGGAGCGCGGCGACCGTCTCGCATGGCGGCTACACGGGCAACACGATCGCGGTCGATCCGGAGAAGGGCTTCGCCGGCGTCGTGCTGACGAACCGCACGGGAGACCGGCTGAAGGGCTATGCCGGACATCGGCGTCTTCTGGCGCTGATGTCCAATGCGTAAACGGTCTGGGAAGCGATTGGTTTGGGGGCTGGTTCCTGCGAAGCCAGCAATAACCTGCGGAGCGGGACAGCCGAGCGAAGCGAGACAGCCGAAGGCCGCGAGAGCATCAATCATCGGAGTTAAATATTCGTTGCCACATCTATAACAAGAAAGAACTGACAAATGAAAGAGATCGAGTTCAAGGGCAAGGTCGTTGTCGTGACGGGCGCGGGCTCCGGCATGGGGCTGCTCGCCGCGCAGGAGTTCGCCGCGCGCGGCGCCGCGGTCGTGATGTGCGACGTGAACGCCGAGGCGGTGTCCCGCGCGGCGGCTGAAATCGCCGCGCCGGGACGGCGGGCCGTGGCGTGTCCCGGCGACGTGCGGAACTTCGACGATGCGCTCGCGGCGGCGGCGATGGCGGACGGCCTGGGCGGCTGCGACATCCTCGTCACCTGCGCGGGCGGAAACGAGGCGCGGTGCTGCGCGAGCCGCGTGCCGTTCTACGAACAGCCGCGCGAAGTCCTCGACTGGGGGCTGGACGTGAACCTGAAGGGACCGGTCTACTTCGCGCGCGCCTGCATGCCGGCGATGGTGAAGAAGGGCGCGGGCGTCATCTGCTGTCTCGGTTCCGTGACGGCGTTCGAGGGAGACGGCGTGGGCGCGATGTACGGCACGGCCAAGAGCGGGCTCGTGAGCTTCGTGAAGTCGCTCGCGCTCGCGGGCGGGCCGCACGGCGTGCGCGCCGTCTGCGTGACGCCCGGCCCGGTGCTGACGCGCGCGGCGATGAGCGGCATGCCGACGGTGCTCGGACGCGCCGCCGAACCGCACGAGCTCGTGGACGTGATCCTCTTCCTCTGCTCGGCGAACGCCTC
>DJRS01000061.1:2612-4111 GCA_002440145.1 Verrucomicrobia bacterium UBA6354 | reverse complement strand
CGCCCCGCGACCCGGACGCGTTGGCGGAAGCGATTCTAAAGATCTTCCAGATGGGCCCGAAGCAGGCGGAAAAGATGACGGACGGGGCCTACAAGGCGGCTGCCCGGCGCCACGACCCCCAAAACATTGTCCATGATGTAGTAGAGGCGTATCGCGCCGTGGAAGGAAAGAAATGAAATCTTTTTGTACTTTCATATATGCGTTTTGCCAACGGTCTGCCGGTTCGGTCGTGGCCAAGGATGTTCCGCCCTATGTGATCGCCGCGGGGAATCCGGAGCGCGTCGTCGGCAAGTTGAAGTCTGTCGCGGAATGAGGGAGTCTATGGAAAAACTCTCGCCTTTAAATAAGCAATATTTCAAAATGCTTGTCGTTTTGATGGGCATGCTTGTACTTTGTCGCTTGACAAACAATCTTATTTTGCCCTTGATGGTGTGTGCCGGTGTGTGGTGCTCCTTGACAAGGAAGATCGGTTGGGCATTTATTTATCTTGTATTCTTTCTGTTTTTTATTATTGTTAATCCTCGACTTATCCCCAAGGCGTCGATGTGGTCGGGCTTTTCGCTTCGTTTTGGACCATTTTTAATCGGCATGGCATTGACACTTGTTTCATTCAGCCGTCCGGGATGTCATCGGTTGCCGTTGGGAGGCTTGTTCCCGTTTCTTCTCATTGCCTTTGTCTCGTCCATGCAAGGCTGGGCGCCGCAGGTCAGCTATCTTAAGATGCTGAATTTTATCGTCTTTCTGCTGGGTATTTGGTTCGGAACGCAGAATCTGCAGAAACGACCGCAAGATTGCCTGCTTCTGCGGAGCTTCTTTCTTGCTATCGTGACGGTCGTTATTCTTGGCAGTGTTTGCCTTATCCCATTTCCGTCGCTTTCCTATTTGAACAGTTCGCAAGAATTGCTGGAACAATATGGTATCATGTATGCCGATGCTGTTATGCGCGATATAAGGGCTTCTGGCGCCACGATGTTGTATATGGGGATTTTTAATCAATCGCAAGTGCTTGCCACGGTTCTTCCGCTTTGCTTCACCTGGACGACATTGGATATGCTCTTCGTCGAGCGGCGCTTTGCGAAGTTTCATCTTCTGCTTCTCGTGTGCGCCCTGCCGCTTTTGTATATGACGCGCTCGCGCGTGGCGCTCTGCTCGCTTTTCACGGCGTTGGTCGCCGTCTACTTTTACGCATCCCGCAAACTCGCCTTGCCGCCTGACATGTACCGTAAAATGCGGCGCGGCATGATGGGCTTCTTGGGACTGATCGTTCTCGCCGCGGCGGTGGCTGAGATCCGCTCGGGCGCGATTACGGAGTGGGTGCGTAAAACGAACGATACGGCGGGCGATACGCGTACGTTGGGCGAGGCGTTCACCAACAGCCGGCAAGGCTTGATAAACGAATCTCTGCGGGATTTCAAGCGCAATATCTGGCTTGGAAGCGGCTTCCAGGTCGCCGAGCATGTGGCGCAACTTGCGCGAAGAAGCGAAGGTTTCATACTGTC
>DJRS01000061.1:0-2536 GCA_002440145.1 Verrucomicrobia bacterium UBA6354 | reverse complement strand
GGGCTTTCTTCTCTGCTTTTTTGTGTCGTGCGCACGCCATCATTATTATGCCACCTTTACGCTCTTTCTTGTTTACTTGGCGACAAACATGGGCGAAGCGTCCTTCTTTTCCCCCGGCGGACAAGGTGGAATAGATTGGGC
The DNA here is from genome assembly GCA_002440145.1 of Verrucomicrobia bacterium UBA6354. Classification (GTDB taxonomy): domain Bacteria; phylum Verrucomicrobiota; class Kiritimatiellia; order RFP12; family UBA1067; genus UBA1067. The sequence continues at coordinate 2,395 of DJRS01000061.1, read as the reverse complement.
TCTATGTGCAATTGGCGGTTTTTTGTTAGACACGTTTTCTCTTTTTAACTTGGCAAGGGATAATGTTGAAATCGTTTGACATGAAGAATGTATTTATACTGATGCCGCCGAAGAACGTCGCGTGGGCGTCGCCTTTCCAGTTCTGGTTTGCCGATAGCCTCGCGCAGGGTCTCCGCTTGCCGGTTGTGAAGGACTGGCGGCTGCCCGAGCCTATCCGAAAGATACGGACGCTTATCGGCCGCACGCTGTCGGGGTTGCGAGTGGTTCGGAATCCGAAGAAAAGAATCTTTGTTTGCGCCTCCAGCCGAATGGAGTCCGTGTCTTGGCCGTGGTATCTGTTTTACGAAATCATTCCCGTGGTGTGGGACGTGTGGCCGTCCAAATTCAAGCCGCTCGTCCGGTTTATTCGCCGCAACAAGGTACGGCTCGCGTTCATCACCTCGTCGGTCAATGTGGATAAATTGCGCACACTATGTCCCGGGACGAAAATCGTCTGGCTGCCCGAAGGCATCCGCGCGGATTTGTATCCGATGGGTGCTCCCCTGGTCGACCGACCCATCGACATTATCAATTACGGGCGCCCCGTCAAGGGGCTGACGCAGGCGATTGAGACGTTCACCGGATTTGCCCGCCCTCTCGACTTCCTGCGTGCGGATAAAAAGGCGCAGGCCTTCAAGACGATGGAGAGTCTAATAAAGGCGATCGGCACGAGCAAGATGGCCTTGTGCTATCCGCGGTGCATGACGCATCCCGAAATCGCCGGCGACATCGAGACGCTCACCCAGCGCTATTGGGAATGCATGCTCTCGGGCACATTGCCGATCGGGCACGCCCCTAAAGAATTGGTGGATTTGTGCGGCTACAATCCGGTCGTCGAACTGCCGGCGGACGCCGCCGCAGCGTGCAAACGGATAGACGAAATCGCGAAGAACATCGTGAACTATCAGGGATTGGCGGACAAGAACCGACAGGCGGCCGAGCGGCTGGGCGATTGGCATAACCGCATTCAGATAATAAAAGACGCCTTGATGTCCTAAAGGAATCGGCACAATGAAAATTTGCCACATCATTACAGGTTTGCAGGAGGCGGCGGGGACGAGCGTCTTCGTGGACGAGTTGGCCGCGAAACAGTCCGCGAGTGGCGAGGCGGCTTCGCTCGTCAAAACAGAAAAGAAAATAATCTGAAGGATTAAGTTATGAAGCGTCTTCTGCTGATCAATTCGGTGTGCGGCATTGGTTCGACGGGGCGGATCTGCGCCGACATCGCAAAGGAATACGCGGCGAAGGGCTGGGACGTCAAAATCGCCTATGGGCGGATGGCGACCGTGCCGGCCGATTGCCGTCCGTACGCGGTGCGGATCGGCGGTCCGTGGGGCGTGCGGTTCCACATGCTCCTGACGCGGGTTTTCGACTGGCACGGGACGGGTCCCTGCTCGTATTTCGCGACAAAGAAGTTTTTGAAGTGGGCGGAAGAATGGAAGCCCGATATTGTGTGGCTTCATAATATTCACGGATATTATCTCAATTATCCGTTGCTGTTCAAGTGGATCAAGCGCCACCCGGAACTGGAGGTCTGGTGGACCCTGCACGATTGCTGGGCGTTCACGGGACATTGCAGCTATTTCCTGTGGACGGGCTGTCCGCGCTGGCAGACGGGCTGCCGGGACTGCCCCGAGAAGGGGGAGTATCCCAAGAGTTGGCTTTTCGGCAATGCGACGCGCAATTGGCAGATCAAAAAGGAGGCGTTCGGCGGCGTAGAGAAGATGACGCTGATCACGCCTTCGAAGTGGCTGGCGGACTTGACGCGGCAGAGTTTCCTGAAGGAGTATCCTGTCCGGGTCGTGCCCAATACGATCGATACGGCGACCTTCAAGCCGACGCCCGGCGATTTCCGGGTGCGCTGGGGGCTCGCCGGGAGGAAGATCGTGCTGGGCGTGGCGTGTCCGTGGGACAAGCGCAAAGGGCTGGACGATTTTCTGCGTTTGCGCACGCTGTTGCCGGAACAGTATGTTCTTGTGCTCGTCGGGTTGTCGGCGCGGCAGATTGCACGCCTGCCGAAGGGGATGCTCGGCATAAGGCGCACGAACAGCAAGCAGGAATTGGCGGAAATCTATTCCGCGGCGGACTGGTTCTTCAATCCCTCGCGAGGAGAGAGTTTTTCGTTGACGAATCTTGAAGCGGCCAGTTGCGGATGCCGTGTCGTTACATACGATGCAGGAGGCACGCCGGAATCCGTCGCGGGCGTTCCGTCGGCGATCGTCCTGCGCGGCGTCGACAAGTCTCCGGAGGGGTTTGTACGGGCGATCGGGCTATGAGGGCGGCGCGATGGGACAAGCGGGACAGACGCGACAGGCTGCGGGGCCGTCCCGGTTGTCCCGTCCGTCGCGTGTGTCCC
>DJRS01000017.1:18635-22158 GCA_002440145.1 Verrucomicrobia bacterium UBA6354 | reverse complement strand
CCACCCCGTTCTACTGGAACGGGCACGCGATGCAAAAAGAATACGGCTGCGCGGCGTCACGAACAGACGAGATTCCCGTGCCCATGAGAAAGAATTCCCGTGGGCACGAGAAGGAACGGATTGCAGGCGAGAAATAGTCCGTTAATTTTCGTTTTTTATCGAAATAAACCATTAAATATGGATATAACGCTTGTAAAACTCGGGTCGCCCGGGCTGCCGCCCCTTTTCTCCCGATCGGAACACCCGTGACGAATTCTTGTTAAGCTGAACGGGTGATGGTGTATTCATACAACTTGGATATTCAGGTAATTGGAATTATCACGGATTTTTGATAAAATATTCGTCGTTCGGTTGAGAGCCGTCAAGCCTTGGCAAAGAAGCGCGAGACGACTCGTGACGAACGCGCGTCGCGATGATACGGATGCACATGTCGAGCGTGGACAGTCCGTTCGGCGGACGCGAAGATAGCGATTTACGGCCGCCTTGAGGTTTTTGGTGTTTTGTTTTCCTCAAGGCGGCCCTTTTTTCGTTTTGCACCGCAAATTTTTTGAACTTTGTCGTGCACGAAAACCCCAAAATATGATACAATATTGGCAATGGAAATGACGAACTATGAGATTGGACGCGTTGTCTTTGGCAGTGCGGCCGCGATAACCGCCGCGTATGAGCGTTTTCGTACGCAGGAGATCGATGAAATCAGGCTTATGAAGCCGGATTCTTCGCCGTTTTCCCTGAAACGCCGCACATTGGAGCACGAAGCGCCCGTAGCGGGGGTCGGAACCTTTCGCGGTTCCGAAAAGCGCACGCTTGTTTTTGCGCCGAGCACGCGTCCGGGGTGGTGGATCCGCCGCATGGATCTGCCCGAACAGCTCGACACGCGCATTTCAATCGAGAATCTGTGGACGAGCGCGCAGAATCTGGTCATGCGCTCGGGCTCGCCGCACAATTACCTGCGCATGGTGGAGCATATTGTCGCGTTGAAAGCGGGGCTTGGAGTGGATGACGTGCTGCTCAAGGTTTACAGCGGCGATCCGCCGCTCTTCGACCAGTCGTCCTTGCCGCTCGTGAAGGCGGTCGAGCATGCGCATATTATAGAGGAGGACGTGCCGGCTTCGTATGTGACGGTGCGCGAACCTGTCGCTTTTGGCGGCAAACGCGGCGATTTCCTGCTGTTTCTGCCCGCCCGGGAAGGGCAGCGGAGCCTGCGTATCGATTGCGCCATTTCATGGAACACGGTCATCGGACGGCAACGCGTCTTGTTCGACGCGACGCCGGAGACTTTCCGTTATGCCGCGTTGGCGCGCACGAATGCGACGCACCGGCAATACGTGCTCGCGAAAACCGTGGGCAAGCTTTTCGCCGCGACGCGCAATCTCGGCTACAACGACCGCAACATCCTGATCCACGGTCCGCGGCGCTACTATACGAAGCCGCGCTTCCCGATGAACGACAAGTTCCTTGAACCCGTGTGGCATCGGGCCACGCTGGATCTCATGGCGGCCTTGTCGTTGACGGGGGCGGACCGTTTTGTCGGGACCGTCGTCAGTTATCGCGCAGGGCATACGCTGGATTGCGATGCCATTCGCGCACTTTACAGGAATAATCTACTATGCTCGCTCTGAAACTGAATCGTCCGCTTATAATCTTTGACATCGAATCGACGGGGCTCAATCCTCGCCGCGACCGGATTGTGGAACTCGCCGCGGTAAAGGTCTGGCCGGACGGACGCGAGGAAAGCCGGTGCTGGCTTTTGAACCCGTCCGTGCCGATTCCGCCTGAAACGTCCGCCATTCACGGGATAACGGACGAAATCGTGAAGGATTGTCCAACTTTCGTTGATAAATCGAAAGAAATCTACGATTTCTTCAAGGATGCGGATTTGGGTGGGTTCAATTCGGACCACTACGACATCCCCTGCCTGGAAGAGGAGCTTCTGCGGGCCGGGTACGCCCTGAATGCGTGCGCCCGCAAGCGGATTGACGTGCAGCGCATCTACCATCGCATGGAGCCGCGCACGTTGACGGCCGCCGTCAAGTACTATCTCGGGCGCAGCCACGACGGGGCGCACGGGGCGGAGGCGGACGCGCGCGCGACGCTGGAGGTGCTGGACGCGCAGATGAAGCGGTATCCGGAATTGCCGCGCACGGTGGACGAATTGGACGAGTACCTCGTGCCGCACGATCCGCTGAACGCGGACCGGAACGGGCTGTTGCGGTGGAAGGACGGCGATTTGCTGGTCAATTTCGGCAAGAAGCGCGGCGAATCGCTGAAACGTCTCCTGGTCAACGAGCCCAACTACTTGAAATGGCTCGTCAAGGGCGATTTCGACGCGGACGTGCGGGCGATCGCGCAGGATTTGCTGGATAACGGCCGCTTGCCGCCGGCGCCTGCCGTTCCCAAATAATGTCGCGTGCGAAAAGCGCCTGAATATGGTATAATAGACCGAAACAGTGGATTTATTCTAGGGCAGAAACATGGATAAGCATTACGATGCAAAGGCCGCCGAGGCCAAGTGGTATCCCATCTGGGAGAGCAAGGGTTATTTTCACGACGAACCCGGCAAGGGCAAACCCTATTCGGTCGTCATCCCGCCGCCCAACGTGACGGGCATTTTGCACATGGGCCACGCACTCAACCAGACGATTCAGGATATTCTGGTGCGCTGGCACCGCATGCGCGGCGACAACACCTTGTGGCTGCCGGGAACGGACCATGCGGGCATCGCGACGCAGAACGTGGTGGAGAAGGCCTTGCGCAAGGAAGGCAAGCGACGTCAGGATCTCGGGCGCGAGGCGTTCGTGGCACGCGTGTGGGAATGGAAGAAGCAGTACGGCGGCACCATTGTGCACCAGCAGCGCATGCTCGGCAACTCCACGGACTGGCAGCGCGAACGCTTCACGTTCGACGACGGTTGCTCGCGCGCGGTAGCGAAAGTTTTCACGCAGCTTTACGACGAGGGACTTGTCTACAAAGGCAATTACATCGTCAACTGGTGTCCGCGGTGCGGAACGGCGCTTGCCAACGACGAGGTGGAGCACGAGCCGAACAAGGGACATCTGTGGTACCTGCGCTATCCGGTCGAGGGCTCCGTGAAGGGCGTAAAGGGCGCGCGCGACGTCGACTACGTCCTTTTGGCCACGACGCGCCCGGAGACGCTGCCGGGCGACACGGCCGTGGCGGTCAACCCGAAGGACGAACGCTATGCCGCGCTCGTGGGACGGAACGTCCTGCTGCCGCTTTCCAATCGCCCGATTCCCGTCGTTTCGGACGACTACGTCGAAAAGGAATTCGGCACGGGCATCGTGAAGATCACCCCGGCGCACGATCCGAACGACTTCCTCGTGGGCAAGCGCCACGGACTGGCCGAGATCGACATCATGAACGATGACGGCACCATGAACGCGAAGGCCGGCGTCAAGTATGCGGGCATGGACCGCTTCAAGTGCCGCGAAGCCATCGTGGCCGATCTCGAGGCGGGCGGGTATCTCGACCACATCGAGGATTACGACAACCAGGTCGGCCA
>DJRS01000017.1:2659-18578 GCA_002440145.1 Verrucomicrobia bacterium UBA6354 | reverse complement strand
GTCAAGATGAAACCGCTGGCCGAGCCGGCCATCGCGGCGGTCAAATCGGGCGAAACGCGCTTCGTGCCCGAGCGGTGGAGCAAAATCTACTTCAACTGGATGGAGAACATCCAGGACTGGTGCATTTCGCGCCAGCTCTGGTGGGGGCACCGCATTCCGGCCTACTACCTCCCCGCGGCGAAAGGCGAGGAGCCGCGTGTCGTCGTGGCGGAGACTCCCGAGGCGGCGCTCGAAAAGGCGCGCGCGATTCCCGGGTTCGAAAATCTCGCCGCGAAGGACTTGAAGCAGGATGAGGACGTGCTGGACACCTGGTTCAGTTCCTGGCTCTGGCCGTTCTCGACGCTCGGGTGGCCCGAAAAGACGAAGGATCTCGAATATTACTATCCGACGACCGACCTGGTCACGGCGCAGGACATCATCTTCTTCTGGGTCGCGCGCATGATGATGGCCGGCATCCATTTCATGGGCAAGCCGCCGTTCAAGAACATCGTCATCCATGGCATCGTGCGGGACGCCCAGGGGCGCAAGATGTCCAAGAGCCTGGGCAATTCGCTGGATCCGCTCGAACTCATCAACCTGTATTCGGCGGACGCCTTGCGGTTCTCGATCGCGCTCATCACGTCTCTCGACTGCGACACGAAGGTCAACAAGGAGAAGTTCGAGATTGGCCGCAACTTCACGACCAAGATTTGGAATGCCGCGAAATTCCTGGCGATGAACACGGACGGCAATCCCGCCAAGACGACGCTGAAGGGCATCGCCGCGGCGGATTTGACGGCGGACGAGAAGCATATCCTCTATGCGACCGATCTGGCGTGCCGCAGGCAGAGCGAAATCCTCTCGCAATACCGCATCCAGGATGGCGCGCTGGCCATCTACGATTTCATCTGGACGCAGATCTGCGACGGCTACGTGGAATACGCGAAAGACGCGCCGAACAAGGACGTCGCCTTCGCGGTCCTTGCGGACGTGTTCTACAAGGCGTTGCGCCTTTTGCATCCCTACATGCCGTTCGTGACCGAAGAAGCCGCGCACCAGCTCGGGTATCTCGGGGAAAACGAAACCATCATGCGCGCGCCGTTCCCGACAGGGTACACGGACGAGGCGAAGAGCGCCTGGGGGCTGACGGCGGACGTCTACGATTTCGTGAACGCGAAGCGGGCGATGATCACCGACCTGCGCGCCCTGCGCGCCGAATACAAGGTTCCGCCGGCCAAGTTCGTGGACGTGACGATCCACTGCCGCGACGCGGAAACGGCGGCGCGGCTGGTGCTCGAATACGATTCGCTGAAGAAAGCCATGCGCGCGCAAAGCCTCGTCATCGACGCGGAAACGACGGAACTGGCCATGCCGGGCAAGCTGGGCGCGCTGGGCACGGTCTATCTTTCCCTCGAGGGTCTCGTCGACAAGGCCGCGGAGTCCAAGCGCATCGCCGGCGAACTTGCCAAGCTGCAGGGCTTCATCAAGTCCGCCGAAGCGAAGCTCGCCAATGCGAATTTCACGGCGCATGCGCCCGCGGCTGTCGTGGCGGAAGCCAGGCGCAAACTGCAGGAAAACCGCGACAAGGTCGCGCAACTCGAGAAACTCGCGAAGCTCTTCGCATGATCGCCTACATTAGAGGGGTGCTTGCCGAGAAAGATCCTGCCCGCGTCGTCCTCGAGGCGGCGGGCGTGGGGTACGAGATTTCCATCCCTCTTGGCACCTTCGACCGGTTGCCGCAGAAAGGCGAAGAGACGAAGTTGCTGGTCTGCCATTTCGTGCGCGAGGACGACGAGTTGCTGTACGGCTTCGCGACAGAGCGCGAGAAAGAAATGTTCCTCAAGCTGACGGCGGTTTCGGGCGTGGGGCCGAAGATTGCGCTTGCGATCCTGTCCGGTTCGTCGCTGGGCGAGCTTTGTCTCGCGATTGCGAGCGGGAACGCCAAACGGATATCCGCCATTAAAGGTGTCGGACGCAAAACCGCCGAAAAGATCTGCGTGGAGCTGAAGGACAAGGTAAGCGCACTGGAGGCGTTGGCCAATGCTTCGCGCAAGGACGGCCCGGATGCGCGTGCGCCGATTGTCCGCGACGCCATATTGGCGCTTTCGGCGCTGGGTTTCAACGAGGAGACGTCGAACAAGATGGTTTCGGCGGTTCTGACGGACGACCCGTCCGTGACGGATGTCGAAGCCATTGTGCGGAAGGCGCTCGCGCGAAAGTAGAGGCGATATGGCAGAGGCGCAGTTGTTCGCGGATGATTATAAAGTGACGCTCGACGTGTTCGAGGGGCCGCTCGATCTCTTGCTCTATCTCATCCGCCGCGAGGAGTTGGACATCTACGATATTCCGATCGAGCATGTCACGGCGGAATACATGCGTTTTATCGAAGAAGCGCGGCGTCTGGACCTGGATATCGCCGGCGAATTCATCGTCATGGCGGCGACGCTGATGGTGATCAAGTCGCGCATGCTCCTGCCGGTCGAGCGCCGCAACGTCCAGGAGGACGCCGACGAAGAGTGGGTCGACCCGCGTTTGGATCTTGTGCGGCAGTTGATCGAATACAAGAAATTCAAGGACGCGGCCATCCGTCTGGAACGTCTGGAGGCCCTTCAGGCCGACAGTTTCGATTATGGAGGAGGACGTCCAAAGTTCGAGCGCACCGCCGCGGACGGACGGCAGGCGCTCGCGCATCTCGACCTTTACGATCTTCTGACGGCTTTCCAGGAAGTCCTGGCGCGCGCAAACGAAATGCCGCACGAGGAGTTGAAGGGCGTGCGCTATTCGGTTCCGGACAAGATGGATTACGTCCTGGAGCGTGTGCGCAACGACAGTCGCGTGTCGTTTGTCGCGCTTTTCAGGCCCGACGCCCCGAAAGGCGAGATTATCGTGACGTTTCTGGCGTTGCTGGAGCTTTTGCGGCAACATCGTGTGATAGTCTACCAGAACGCGGCGTTTCACGAGATTACGATCTTGCCATCGAACGAAGAGCCGCAGGACAAGCCGCTGGAGAGACCTGACGATTATGAGTGAGACTGTAAAGATTCCCCTGCCGCGCAGTTTGCAGGAAGTTGCCGGCGCGCTCCTTTTCGCGAGCGAAACGCCCTTGACCGCGAGTGAATTGCGTGCGGCGATCAAAGCCGTCGAGCCTGAAGAAGGCGCGAACGCCGAGGTGATGGACGTCTACCATACCTGCACGGCGCGCGAGGTCGACGAGGCACTGAAAGGACTTGCAAAGGCCCTTGAGGTCGCCGGCTGCGGTTTTGAATTGGTTTGCGCGGCGGGCGCCTACCGCATCCAGACGGTGCCGAGTTGCGGGCGTTACGTGCGCGCCATGCTTAAACTCGACCGCCCCAACCGGCTGGGACGCGCGTCGCTTGAGACATTGGCGATTATCGCCTATCGTCAACCGATAACCAAGAGCGAGATCGAAGAAATTCGCGGGGTCGACGTATCGGCCAACGTGAAAACGCTGGTGGATTTGCAGTTGGTTCGCCTTGTCGGGAAATCCGAGCTTCCGGGGCACCCATTCCTCTATGGAACCACACCTCTGTTCCTGGAACACTTCGGTCTCTCGTCCCTCCAGCAGCTAAACGAGCTGGATCCAACGCTTCAACGTTCAAACCCGAAACAGAAAGCCGCGAGCTACAAGAGGCAGGACAGGAAAACGGAACTTGAAGCGGCCGCAGACGAACGGTCCGCGCAAGAGGCCGAAGAGCGTGAAGCCGCGAAGGAAAGTCTCTCGCCGGACACTGCGGACAAACCCGGAGAGGAGAGCCTTCAGGCGCAACTGGACCTGGCGCCCGATTTTGACGCGGGCGGAGCGGATCCTTCTGACGAAGGTCCGGACGCCGACGCGGGGACCGCGACCGGATCCGGCTCGGACGATTTCTTTATCGACGACACGCCTGACGAGTTTGACGATGAAGACGGAGATGATGAAGAGGAGAATTCCGATGAAAACGATGAAGATTAGTTTGGCGGTTCTTGCCTTGATGGTTCTTGCGGCATGCGACTGGCTGCAAAAGCTGGACTTGAAGAGGGAACGCCAGGACGGCCAATACCAATCGGCTATGGCGGATTATGCGGCAGGGCGGATTGATGCGGCGATCAAGGGTTTCAACCGTGCGCTCAGGAGCAATCCGGGGAATGCCAGCGCACGCTTTCAGCTTGCAAGCCTCTTGCAGGATTCCCGCAGCGATTTCCTGGGGGCCATTGCCGAATATCGCGAATACCTGCGGCAGGAACCGTCAAGCGACAAGGCCTCCTTGGCCCGCGAACGGCTTGCAATGTGCGAACGGTTGCTTGAACACGAGGTTGCGCGCAAGATGAGCGAAAACCGCACATTCGTGAAAGATGCGGAAGATGCGCGTGCGGATGCGGACCGCAAGGCGGCCGAGATCACGAAATTGAAGAATTCTCTCGAGAAGGCGTCCGAACGTATTGCCGCGCTCGAAAAGCAGATCGCCCGCCAACGCCGTTTTACCGACGACTTGCGAAAGGAAGAGGGCGGGGAAGCCCGTCCTGTCGTCTCCGATGACGTCCGTGCGCTTTTGGACGACGAAGGCGAGGAAGAAGGGGATCGTTTCGACTTCAAGAAGGAGGCAAAAGAACTTGCCGCGCAAAGCGAACGGGACGAAGTGCGCAAGGGCTCCAGTCTCCTGCCCGCGAAACAAGATGCCGCAGACGGGACGAAGCCTTCGGCGGACAATCGGCGCGATACGCTGTTTGGCGGGAAAAAGAAGCCTTCCGCCGCGCCGGCCGTCGCCCGCCCGGCCAGCTACGTCGTGCAGGAGGGCGATACGCTCTACAAGATAGCCCTCAAATTCTACAATAGGGCCTCCGCCTGGCGCGAGATCCGCGAAGCGAACAAAACCGTCATCTCGACGGATGGTCGCATCAAGGCCGGCCAGACGATCAAGCTGCCTTGAAATGCGGACGTTGGTTCCAGAGCCCGTGAAATCCGCTCACGCCTACACGCGTTCGCCGGCGCCTTGGCGTTTGGAGACCTATCGCGGCGCTTCGGGCGTGACGACGTCGGGGCGGAAGTTCGGCTGGAAACTCTTTCACTATCTTGCCGGCGGCGGAATGCGCGCATTTGGCCGCACGGTCGCGCAGGATGAAGCCGACTGGCGCCAGTCGCGCTTTTTGCGCATCTGCGGCGTCTTGGCGTTGATTTGGCTTTGGTTCTATTTCTGACAAAAGGAAGTGTGCTATGAATCGTTATCTCGCATTTGGAATAATGGCTTGCGCTTGCGGCGCGCTTTCGGGCGTTTCCGCTGCGGAATCGGGCAGGCAGGCGTTTCTCGGGCAGCAGGCATACGAGGAAGTCCAGCGTCTCGCCAGCCAATTGGATGCGCTCCAAACCGGGCAGGACGAACTCGCGCGGCGTCTGTCCAAAGTGGAGCGCGCCATCTTGGAGAACGCCGGCGAGAGCAGGCTTGAAAGCGAAGTTGCGGCTTTGCGGAGCGAAGTGAATTCGCTCCGGGCGCGCCTCAGTTCGCAGCGCTCCGAAATCGTAAACGACTTGTCTGCGCGCATCGCCAAAGCGGAACGCGCGGAAAGAGCCTCGCGCCCGCGTGCGGCGGAATCCGGGGCGTGCGGAACCTATGTCGTGAAAGGCGGCGACACGCTCACGCTTATCGCCCAGGCTTGCAATACGACCGTTTCCAGGATTAAAGAGTTGAATGGTCTGTCTTCCGATCGTTTGCGCATTGGGCAGATACTGAAAATACCCGGGAAATAAAGGAGATATATGAAGATTCTTGTAGTTGGCAGCGGTGGCCGCGAGCATGCTTTGATTTGGCGTTTGGCGCAGGACAAAGAGGGTCATGCCCTTTATTGCGCTCCAGGGAATGCCGGTACGGCGGCGCTTGCGACGAATGTGCCGATTCGTGCGGACGATATCGGCGGACTTGCCGATTGGGCGAAAAAAGAGAAGCCGGATTTGGTTGTCGTCGGTCCCGAGGCGCCGCTTGTGAAGGGACTTGTCGACCGCCTGGAGCAAGAAGGGATCCCGGCGTTTGGCCCTGTCGCCGCAGGCGCTCGCATGGAAGGTTCCAAGCGTTTCGCCAAGGAAGTCATGCGCGCGGCGCATGTCCCGACCGGCCGTGCCGAAGTCTTCACGGATCCGCGCGCGGCGAAAGCGGCGTTGTCCGCCTATGGTTTGCCTGTTGTAGTCAAGGCCGACGGACTTGCCGCCGGCAAAGGCGTTGTCGTCGCCGAAACGCGCGAGCAGGCCGAGAAAGCGATCGATGAAATGCTGGTGGACGCAAAATTCGGCAAGGCCGGCGCGGAAGTCCTCATTGAGGAGTTCCTGGACGGCGAAGAATGCTCCATCCTGGCGATGACGGATGGCGTGCGCGTGGTTCTTTTGCCCTCCTCCCAAGACCACAAGCGCATATTCGACGGCGACAAGGGCCCGAATACGGGCGGGATGGGCGCCTATTCGCCCGCGCCGGTCGTGACGGACGACATGTTGCCCGTTATCCGCGATACGATCGTCATGCCTGTAGTGAAAGAACTCGCGCGCCGCGGCATTGCGTATCGGGGCATTCTCTATGCGGGACTCATGATTGCGCCCCCGACGGGGAAAACGGCCTCGAGCGGTTCGCGCATAAATGTCGTGGAATTCAATGCGCGCTTTGGCGACCCCGAGACGGAAGCCGTGTTGCCGCGCCTGGGGGGGAATTTCGCCGCGGCGCTTTTGCATGCCGCGACCGGATGCCTGTCGGAGTCGGATGTCGTCGTCAAAGACGTGATGTCCGCGACGGTCATCGTCGCCTCCGGCGGCTATCCGGGCGCATACGAGAAGGGAAAGGGAATATCCGGGCTGGAGAACAATCCGGCGCTCGTGTTCCACTGCGGGACAAAGCTGGATGGTGCGCGCACAGTGACGGCGGGCGGCCGCGTGCTGAGTGTGACAGGGCTGGGCAAAACACTGCGCGAGGCTGTCGACCAAGCCTATGCGGGCGTGCGGGCGATATCGTTCGAGAATATGTTCTACCGCAGGGATATTGCCCATCGCGCCTTTGAACGGCCATGAATGCGATCCGTTATGTCGACCGCCCGTCCGGAAAAGTCGTCGAAGAGACGGTCATGGGCGATGGTGCGTTGAAGTTCGCGTACGAGACCTTGCTGGGACGCACCTTGTGGCCCGTCTTGTTCGGTTCGCGTCTCGTCTCCGCAATATTGGGGCGCTACTACGATTCGCCGCGTTCGCGGGCGGCGATTCCCGCGCTTGCGAACTTACCCGGCTGCAATCCCGGCGAGGCCGAGAAGCCCTTGGCTGCCTACACTTCCTTCAACGACTTTTTCACGCGGCGCCTCAAGCCCCGCGCACGGCCTTTCGGCTCAGGTTTGGCGAGTCCCGCCGACGGGCGGCTTCTTGTCTATCCGAATGCATCGCTCGACCGGCCGTTCCCTTTGAAAGGTGCGCAACGCACCTTGCGGACCGTTCTGGCCCTCGACAATGGGACTCCCGGCGCGTGTACGCGCATGGATATCGCCGTAATCCGCCTCGCGCCCGTGGATTACCACCGTTTCCACTTTCCGGTCGACTGCAGGATCTCCGGAGCGCCGCGTCGAATTCCAGGCAAATACCACTCGGTCAATCCGATTGCGCTCTTGCGTTGTCCGGACGTGTATGCGGACAACGAACGGATGGTCACGGCGTGCCGGGCGGGGTTCGGCGCGTTCTTCATGATCGAAGTCGGCGCCTTTGGCGTAGGGACGATCAAAGAGACTTTTAGCGGCGAATCACAGACAAAAGGATCGGAAAAAGGGTATTTCAAGTTCGGCGGTTCGACCGTCATCCTCGCTTTGCCGGCCAATGCCGTCGCCTTTGACGCCGACCTGCTGGACCATTCGCGCGAAGGGCTCGAGACGCGCGTGCGTGCGGGAGAGTCCATCGGCAGGGTGTAAAAGGCGTTTGGTGGCTATGCGCGCAATATGCCGAGTTCGTATGCGCGCGCCACGGCATAGGTTGCATTGCTCGCTGACAATTTTGCAAGGATGTTTCTGGCGTGCGTTTTGACGGATTCAAGGCCGATTCCGAGGTCTTGCGCGATTTTTTCGCGTTGCAGGCCGCGTGCCATTCCGCGCAGGACGTCCACTTCGCGCGCTGTCAAGAGTGAATCCATGGGCTCCTGAAAATGTTCGGAAGCAAAATACAATTTATCTTCGCAGATCCGCCGTATGGCGCCTGTCAAGACATCTTGGTCGACACTCTTGGGCAAATATCCTCCGGCGCCCATCTCCCGCGCGCGCACCTCCTCTTCGCGCAGAGGCATGCCCGCCAGAAGCAGCAGACGCGTGCTGGGGTAGATGGCCTTGACCTGCTCGAGCAACATGAATCCGTCCATTTTCGGCATGCGCACGTCCGAGAGAACCAAGTTGGGCCGGTGGATGGCGCACGCTTCAAGCGCCGCTGCGCCGTTCGATACGGTGGCGGCTACGGTAAACTCCTTCGCGCTCGTCAGCATTGCTTCGAGCCCCTCGCGAACCATGGGATGGTCGTCTGCTATGACTACAGAAATCATGGTAATATTATAGCATTTATGATATAGTATGTGGTGATGAATCGCGCAAAAAATAATTCCGGCGCCATTTCGGGCGGATTTCCTTCGCCTGCCGAGCATTTTTCAAGCAGTCCGCTCAGCTTGGACGACTATCTTGTCAAACGCCCGGCCGCCACGTTCTTTGTCCGCATGGAAGGGGAGGCGATGTCGGCCAAAGGCATTTATTCCGGAGACGTACTTGTCGTTGACCGGGCTCTTTCGCCGGCTTCCGGCGATCTTGTCGTGGCGATCGTGGAGGACGAATATCTTGTGCGCATTTTCCGTCTCGCGCACGGGGAGACGCGCCTGGAGGCGGCGGATCCGAAGATCCCGGCGATCGTCCTCCCTCCAAATGCCCCTGTGCGGCTGTTCGGCAAGGTAACGGCCGTCGTGCGGAAGTTGTGATATGGTAGGGCTTGTCGACGGCAACAATTTCTTTGTCTCCTGCGAACGCGTGGTCGATCCCGCGCTCGCCGGGCGTGCCGTCGCCGTCCTGTCGAACAACGACGGTTGCTGCGTTTCGCGCTCGGCCGAGTTCAAGGCGCTCGGCATTCCCATGGGAACGCCGCGTTTCAAGCTACGCGACAAAGAACGGCGCGGCGAAGTCACGCTTCTTTCTTCAAATTTCGAGCTTTATGGAGACCTCTCGGCGCGTGTCATGGCCGTTCTGCGCGAACATGCCGTCGAAGTCGAACAGTATTCGATCGACGAAGCCTTTATCCGTCCGCCCTCGTTCGCGAACCGGGACTTGGAAGCTTACGGGCGCGAAGTGCGCGCGGCCGTGCTTCAGCAGACCGGCATACCTTGCGGCATAGGCTTTGCGCCCACGAAGACGCTTGCCAAAATCGCCAACCACATCGGAAAGACGCGCTCCACGGGCGTGCATGTCCTGCCGCGCGACACGGCGGAACTTTTCTCGAAACTGCCCGTGTCGGAAGTCTGGGGCGTGGGGCGTCGCCTTGTGGAAAAGTTGCATGCAGAGAGGATCTTCACCATCGCGCAGCTCTGCGCCGCTTCGCCGGACGTTCTGATGCGCGTGGGCGGCGTAACGCTTTTGCGGACCGTCCGCGAATTGCAGGGCGAACCTTCGCTGACGGCCCGCGATTACGATGCGGATCCCGGGTCGATCACCTACTCGCGGTCGTTTGGTGAGCATGTTGCGGATTGCGCGTCGCTCTGCGAGTCTATCTTCGCGTTTGCCTCGCGGGCGTCCGAGAAACTCCGGCGCCATCGCCTGCTCGCGTCCGGTTGCCTGGTTTATGCGCAATACGGCCCTACCCTCGAGCGGACATTCCTGTCCCAAAGCGTCGTTTTCCCGGCGCCGACGGATGCCACCGGCAGCATAATCGCCGCCTTGCGTCCGGCCGTCCAATCCCTCTATAGGCCCGAAACCGTCTACTGCAAGTCGGGCATTTCCTTTTTTGGCTTGTCGTCGCGTTCGTCGCCGCTGCAGGGGAGCCTGTTCGAAGAGTATGCCGCCCGCAACGCGAATACCTTGCGCCAAAAAGCGGAAACCAAACTCTTCGCCGCGGTCGACGCGTTGAATGCGCGGTTGGGACGCGATACGGTAAGCGTAGCCTCGGTTGGGCTCGGGACGCACAAAGCCTGGCGGGTCAAGATGGACAACCGCTCGAAACGCGCGACGACAAACTGGGACGAACTCATAACGGTGAAGTGAACGGCCGGGCCGCGCCGGACGGCCAAACGCAAACCCCTCCGCGCAGGTCATGCAGAGGAGGGGTTTGCGTTCGGAGCGCGCATATGCCGCGCCCGGGATCAGCGCTTCTCGGCAATCACAAACTGCAGAACGTACTTGCCCGCGCCCGGGATATGCTCCGCGTGCGGTTTCGCTCCCCAGCTGTCGTCGCCGCCGACGCCCATCTGCACTGCGTCGATGTTGACGGTGATGGCGTTCTTGTCCGCCTTCAAATCCCACTGGTGGCGCGCTTTCTCCAATGCCGACTGGCTGTACGGCCACGCGTTGAACCCGAACGGCGCATTCAACGCCGTGACGGTGATTTCATGCCCCGCGGCATTCTTGAACTGCACGAACCGGCAATCCGTCCGGTAGCCCTGTTCGCCTGGTTCGCTGTAGTTGTCCGGATTCAGACGGTCCGCCGGATAGTCGATCGTGCCGCTCGTCCCGACCAGGCCGCTGACGCACCCGATTGTCGCGGAATACGTGCCGAAGTCCGCTGCGACGCGCCGATCGGCGTAGTTCTCGTGCGGGCCGCGGCCTTCCCATGTCACCTGCGTATGGTCGGCCGGGATGGTGAACGTGACGCCCACGCGCGGAACCGGCGGCATGTTGGCGGGAACGTCCACCGTCAGCGTGACGAGCGTGCGTCCGTCCGGCAAATCGACCGCCTTCAGATCCGCCGCGACGCCTTCGGGCATGGTCTGCGACTTCGTCGCCTCCTTCCATGCGGCGCAGACGTTTTCCATGTTCCAGCCGCGGTCGTTGTCCGTCGGCGCGCGCCACAGGTTGATCTTGAACACCTTTTTGGAAGGCTCGCCGCCCTCTGCGACGGGGACCTCCCGCGCCGCGAAAGCGGGCGCCGGAGTGGGCTCCAGCTTGCCGCCGTGGACCGCCTGCACCTCATAGGCCCCCGGATGGAAATTGCGAAGGGCGTCCACGATGCCGTTGCAGTTGAAGTTGTCGTCGTTCGGCTTGTCGCCGAAATCGCCGCCATAGGCGAGCCAGGTTCCGCGCGCATCCGTCTTGAAGATCGCCTGGTCGGCGTAGTCCCAGATGAAGCCGCCCTGGAAGGACGGATACTTCTCCGCCAGCTTCCAATACGCGGCGAAATCGCCGGACGAGTTGCCCATCGCATGCGAATATTCGCAGAGAATGTACGGCTTCTTCGGATTGTTCGCGACATAGCGCTCCGAGGCGGCCGGCGACCAGTACATCGGGCACTTGATGTCGCTGTGGTCCGAGTCCTGCGCCCCCTCGTACTGGATCGGGCGCGTCGCGTCCAGCTTGCGCATCGCGGTGTATTCGTCCGCCATGGCCGGACCGTCGCCGCTTTCGTTGCCGAGCGACCAGAAGATGATGGACGGGTGGTTGCGGAACGTCTTCACCATATTGACGCCGCGGCTCACGATCGCGTCGTGGTACCGGGGGTTCTTGGGCAGATAGGGGGCCTTTGCCGGCGAATAGAAGTTGTCCACGCCGTGCGCCTCGACGTTCGCCTCGCAGCAGACGTAGATGCCCGCCCGGTCGCAGAGTTCATACCACAGCGGATCGTCCGGATAGTGGCACGTGCGAACCGCGTTCACGCCCAGTTTCTTGAAGATGGCGATGTCCTTCTTCATGTCCTCTTCCGTCACGGCATAGCCGCCTTTCGGGCTCATCTCGTGCCGGTTCACGCCCTTGACGAGGATGCGCTTGCCGTTCACGTAGACGACCGCGTCCTTGATCTCGACCGTCCGGAAGCCGAACGAGACGGCGCGCCAGTCCGTCTGCCCGTCCTGCGTGAAGGCGACCGTCTCGTAATAGAGGTTGGGCTCGCCCGCGTCCCACAGCTTGGGCTCGGCGTAGGTCTTCTCCAGAAGCGTCTTGCCGTTCTCGTCCTTCACAAGAAGCGTGCCGGTCTTGCGGTCCGCCGAAAGCGTCGCTTCGACGACGAGATCCTTCGCGGCGCCAGTCTGTTCCGAAACGAGCCAGACGGAGCGGTAGATGCCCGAAAGACGCCAGAAGTCCTGGTCCTCCAAATAGGAGCCGTCGCTGTTCTTGAAGACTTCCACTTCCAGCGTATTCTCGCCCGGCGCCAGATAGGCGGTCAAGTCGAACTCCGCCGGCAGGCGACTGTCCTCCGAATAGCCGACTTCCTTCCCGTTCACCCGCACGTACATGGCGGACGAGACGCCTCCGAAATGGACGACCGTGCGGCGGCCGGCCCAGTCCGCCGGGATGGTGAATGTGCGGGAGTAGAGCCCGACCGGCGTGCGGTGGTAGTAGCTCGTGAAGGACTTCGGCGGTTTCGCCGTGGGGTCGCCCTTGACGTAGCCGGCGATCGGATAGCGCGTATTCGTGTAGTTCGGCGGGTCGTACATTCCCTGAAGCTGCCAGCATCCCGGGACGGCGATCGGCGCTTCCTTCTCCCAGACCTCGACATCGACCGCGTGCTTCCATTTGAAGCTCCACGTCCCGTCCAGCGAAACCAGCCACTTGGACGCCGTGCGGGGCTTTTCGCCGCGCGCGATTTCCAGCGCCAGCTCGGCGCTTTCGCACGGGACCGCCACCGCGCGCGCCGGCAGACGGTTCTGCTCGAACACGCGTGGATTCCGCCACGGCTGCCTGTCGCCGGCCTGGACGGACAGCACACACAAACCCAAGGCGCCCATCAAGCCACCTAGATGTCGTATCGTCATTTCGAATGATCCTCCATTTGCGATTGTCGTTGATTCTGAAATCCCATTATACTAAATTCGCCGCGGCCGCGCAACACGGACGTCTCCTTTCCCCGCGGCCGGCGCCGCAGGGAAAGGGCGCTCACTCGTCCAGATCGGCGGTGAGTTCGTAGGCGCGCAGCCTGTCGGGCAGCGGCAGGGTGTAGATGCCCATGGAACGCAGACGGGCGTTCGCCTTGAGCCAATAGTCGTAGGCGCGCGGCAAATCCGGCTTTTGCGCGTCGAGGTACTCCTCCAGTTTGCGCTCGGCCTGTTCCCGGTAGGAAATCTCGAGGCGTTGCCGCTTCACGAGCTCGGCGAGATAATCGCCCACGCTGCCGCCGCCGGCCAGATAGGCGCGCATCTCATCCTTTATCCGCGTCACGATGCGCACAAGTTCGACGTACTCGGTGAACTCGTCCGCTTTTACGCGCAGGGGCGTTTGCAGGCAGGCCAGAAAAGCGTCCGGCGCGGGAGGCGTCGCGTCCGCCGGCGGGAGGGGGCGCCCGGGTTCGGCGAAGTAGGCGAGATAGCGTTCCGCCGCGGAAGGGAAGAGGCCGGCCGGCGGATTCGCTATCCGCAGGCGGTCTCCGGAGACGACCTGGCGCGCGAGCGGCCGCGCCAGGCGCAGGACCTCCCGTCTCGCCTCGCGCGGTTCGCGTCCGGGCGCCGCCGCTGCCGGAGCCCGGGACGGGCCCTTGCCGCTTCGGGCCAGCATCCACGGCGCGGCCGCCAGAAGCCCTAGGCAGAGCCCCAGCGCAATCCAGACGCGCCTTGAAACGCGCGGCGCCTCGCCGTTCGCCTTGGAGCCGTCGGCCGCGACGACCTTGATGGGGCGGATGCCTTTCTCGCGCAGCGCGGCGAAAACCTCGTCGCGCGTGGCGGCGGACATTTCGGCCGTCTGCCGGACGCCCTGCGACGTTTTGTAGATATAGCGGAACGTTTTCACTTCTGGACGGGCGGTGCGATCCGCAAACCCTGGGCGGGGCCTTTTTCGCGTTCGGCCTGCACGTCCCGCCAAACGGCCCGCTGGAAGTCGTTCGTCGGGGGAGGCGCCCAGCCTTCGCGGCAGGCTTTCTTGTAGCTGGTCTTGCGCCGTTGGGTCATGCCGCGGTTGGTCAGCGTGCGGATGACCATGGTCATGGCGTCGAACGTCATGTTGTCCGTGACGACGCGGTCGAGCGCCTCGGGCGAGTCCACGGTACCCAACGGCGAACCGCGGAACTGGCTGAAGGACTGCCCGAACGCGAAGCAGACGACGCGGGCGAATTCGCGGATGAAACGCTTTTCGGCCTTGGCGGGGTCGGACAGAAGCGGCGCCACGTTGAGAAGCCCCCAGCAATTCTCCGCGGCGACCACGCTCATCGGCAGGTCGGGACGGTCGACGAGCACCACGGCGCCCGTCGCGCCGGCGGGATTCGCGTACATCTTCCAGTCCGGCGAAGCGGCGAGCTCCACGTTCATGCGCAGATCCTTCGCGAGCCGCTCCACACGGCCCGACACGACGGAGGCGGCGATCCTGTCCTGCGCATTGACGATGACGACCTTGCCTTTGGCGGCGATGTCCAGAATGCCCCCCGTCGCCTTGAGCATCTTGTCCCGGCGCGCGGCGGCGTCCGGTTCCGCGGCGGTTTCCGCGGCGCGCGCGCCCGCAAACGAAAGAAGGGCGCACCCGAGAGCGATTATCGTATGTTTCATGCTGTTGTTCTCCTTTTTGTGTTGCGCCGCGTTCACGGTTCCGGGCCGGACGCGTCGATCCCCAGCCGCTCGGCCATCTTGGGCGGAAGCCGCACGGGTTTTATGCCTTTTTCGGCCAGCTGTTCGTTGACCTGCCGGAGGTAGTCCGCGGCGAGATCCGGATCTTCCCGCACGACGGCGAAGACTTCCTTCTGCGCGGTCTGGAACGCCATGTGCGCCTGGCGCAGTTCGTCATGGTAGAATCTGAGGAAATCCTCCGGCGCACCGCCTTCGGAGACGAACTTGACCATCTCCTTCTTCGCGAGGTCGACAATCTCCTTGCGTTCGCGCGTGCGCGCGTCGTCCGTGTCCTTCACGCGGCAGGCGTTGACCAGGATCTCCGCCAAATGCGCCTCTTCGAAGAGCGGAATCTGCGGCAGGGGCGGGGGCATGTCGCCCGGCCGCGTGGTGAACACCCAATCCAGGACCTGTTCCGTGCCCGTCGCGTAGAGACGGTTGGAGGCCGGCTCCAGATTGATGGGCCGCGCCTCGGCTTCCTTGAAAAGGAACTCTATGCGCTCGGCCGGCGACAACGCCCGCAGCATGTCGCCGCGGGAAGCCTTCGCCGTGTCCGCGGCGGAAGCCGCCGAGGCCGTCCGCGGGAGTGGCCCGGCCGGGCGGACGGATTTCTTCAAGGGTTGCGCCTTTTTCGCGGGTGCGGCGGACGGAAGGGGCTCCGGCGCCATTTCGGGCGCGAGGAACCGCCAGACGGCGAGCGCGGCGCCGGCCGCCAGAAGCCCGGCCAGCGCACCCCGCCAAACGGAAGGCCGGGCGGCGGGAGCGGCCCCGTCCGAGACCTCCAACCGTATGACGGCCACGCCTTTCGCGTCCAATTCCGCAAGCGCCGCGGCTCTGTCGGACGCCTCGAGAACGCCGGTCCCGCGCGAACCGTCCGCCTTGCGATAGACATATGAAAATTGCATGCGTAAATTGTACCACATTTTTGCCGCGATGGGAAGGGGAAAACGTCGGCTTTGCGCAAAACGTCCGTCCGTCCGCAAGCCGGCCTGCGGTTCCCTGCCGTGGAGGTCGGGGCAGTCGTGGCGCGGGTGAAGGCCTGCCGCGAACCCGGACGCGGCGCCCCCGCAAAACACGCCCCCGAAAAACCAATGACCCTTGGAGAGAAAAGACGATACGATATTTGCGTTCGCCCGCAGGCTCTCGGGCTGGGCGTGCGAAGCCGTCAGGCGAAGCGTTAGCGTAGCCTTTTGCCGCCCGTCGGGGTTTGCTTTCTGTGCGAGAGGCCTTCCGGG
>DJRS01000017.1:0-2626 GCA_002440145.1 Verrucomicrobia bacterium UBA6354 | reverse complement strand
GCGCCGGAACGGCGATGCCGTCGCGCCTGAACGGCCACCCCGTTCTACTGGAACGGGCGCGCGATGCAAAAAGAATGCGGCTGTCTCACCCCCGTTCCCTTCTTTTGGGCTCCGCGAAGCCCCCGCTTATGTGTGGAGTGTCGACGGCCGCCGCGGAGTCTCTGGAAGTTGCTCTATATATGGGCAAAAACGCCCCGGAACCAGGACGCCCTATTGTGCACTTTTCGGCGATCCGGTCAATTTGGCAGGACGCGGAAGATATGGTATAATTATAGGCATGAAGACCGAAAAGATAGCGATAATCGAGGACGAAGCGGACATCCGGCGTATCATAGTCTTGGCGCTCAAAACAGCCGGGTACCGCAATATTGTCGAGGCGGACACGGGCGACGGCGGTCTTGCGCTTGTCCGCCAGGCGCGTCCGGATCTCGTTTTGCTCGATTTGATGTTGCCCGGCATGGATGGCGTCAGCGTCTGCCGCCGCCTTCGGGACGACCCCGACACGCACGCCATTCCCGTCATCATGTTGACCGCAAAGACCGCCGAGCGCGACATCGTCTCCGGACTGGACGCCGGCGCCGTCGACTACGTCACCAAGCCGTTCTCGAAGGACGTGCTCCTCGCGCGCATTCGCGCCGCACTCCGGCGGAACGAGGAAGCGCGCACCGAGACATTGTCGTTCGACGGCTTGGAGATGAACGACGCCACCCATACCGTCGCGCTCAAAGGCACGCCGGTCGAGTTGACCTTGAGCGAGTACCGCATTCTCGATCTGCTTGTCCGCAATCGCGCCCGCGTCTACACGCGCTCGCATATCATCGACCGCATTTCGGACGGGCAGAAGATCGTCACGGAACGCACCGTCGACGTGCAGATGGTGAATCTCCGCCGCAAGCTGGGGGAGTGGTCCGGCCATATCGAGACGGTCAGGGGAGTCGGTTATCGTGTCGTCTGAGGCCGGTCCGTTCCCGGACGGAAAGCCGCGTTGCGGATGGTGCAATCCGAAAAACCCCGCCTATGTCGCCTATCACGACGGGGAATGGGGGCGGTTGGACCGAACAGACGACGCCTATCTCTTCGAGATGCTGGCGCTTGAGTCCTTCCAGGCCGGGCTGTCCTGGGAATGCATCCTCAACAAGAGGGCGGACTTCCGGGAAGCCTACGACGGCTTCGACTGGCGAAAGATCGCCGGATACGACGCGGAGAAATGCGCCGCGTTGGCGCAGGATGCGCGCCTTGTGCGCAACCGTTCGAAGATTGCCGCGACGGTCGGCAATGCGCGCGTCTTCGAATCCATCCGCCGCGAATTCGGAGGATTCCATCCTTATCTTTGCGCATTCACGCACGGCCGCGTGTTCACGGAAACCGGGCGGGCGACGAGTCCGCTTTCGGATGCTCTTTCGGCCGACCTCCGCAAGCGCGGCATGAAGTATGCCGGCAGCGTCATTGTCTATTCCTATTTGCAAGCCATCGGGATCGTCCGTTCGCACGATGCGTCCTGTTGGCTTCATGAATCCGAGACCTAAGGGACCGCCATGCCAAACAATACGTTTTCCGATTTCTCCCAATTGCCCAAGACCCTCTTCAAGAATATGCCGGAAAAGGCGGAATCCAAGCCTGCGCCGCCCAAAAGCGGAAAGGACGGTGCGGACGCGCTCGCCTATTTTGCGCGTTCCGCAACCGGAAAGAAGCCGGACGGGACCACGCCGCCGGACGCCGCGCATGACCCCCCCGAAAGAGGAAACGATGCGTTAAAGGCGGCCAATGCCGCACTGGAAACCGAACGGGAAAAATTGCGGCGCGACCTGGCCGCGCAGACCGCAGCGCTTGCCGCGGCGCAAAGGGAAATCGCGCGGCTTCAGGGGATGTGCGGACAACTCAAGGGCGAACTCAAGAAATCCATGTCCGCGACAGCGGAAACGCCGTCTGCCGAAAAGGACAAAACCGCCGGATCCGCGCGGACGGAATGCGAGCGGACAATGAAGGGTTTGCTTGCGAACCCCAAAGGGCTGGACGAGACGTTCCCGGGCGAAATGCGCGAAATGGTCGTCTCCGCTCTCTCCGCCGCCTGCGAAAGCGCGCGGCAAAGCGGGCGCGAACGGCGTGCGGCCGTGCTCTCGACCGTGCTGGCGGCCAACCCGGCCACGGGGGAATTGGCGCGGCGAAGGGAGAAGCTGAAGCAGATCATGAAGGACGGAGGCTATTGCACAGATCCACGCGAATTGGAGGCGTTGGGCGTCAAGCTTGTCAGCGGGCGCAATCACTGGAAGCTCCAGTGTGGGGGTGTGCGCGTGCCGATCGCCAAAACGCCTTCGGATTTCCGCGCGAGTCTCAACATCGCGACGGATCTTGCGAACCGCTTCTTCTGAGAGAACGCACGCGCGGCTTTCGCTTCGCGTCGCCTTTTGCGCCGGATGCGCCGGCCCGCCCGACAGGCGAAAGAGGCGTATCTTTTCACTGGCGCGGCGGGCGTCCTCCTCGGGCATCGCTTATAAGCTAGGGGGCTTCGCGGAGCTCAAAGGCAGGAAACGCGGTGAGACAGCCGCATCTTTTCCACATCGCGCGGCCGTTCCAGTAAAACGGGGTGGCCGTTCCGGCGAGATCCGGAAGGCCTCTCGCACAGAGA
>DJRS01000081.1 GCA_002440145.1 Verrucomicrobia bacterium UBA6354 | reverse complement strand
CGTTGCGCCGGAACGGCGATGCGGTTTCCTTGAAACGCCGCCCCACCTCTCTTGGGGGAATGGTCGCCGACGGGCGCAAAAGGCTCCCCCGACGGTCCGCCTGGCGGCTTCGCACGCTCCGCCCGCCATCTTGCCGTTCGCCTCTGTGCGGGGTTTGACCGAAAATCTTTCGTTTGCTTTTGGGCAGGCAGACAATTCTCCGTGACCGGTTTCTTGCATTTTTGGCTTGCATATCAGCCGCTGAATTTGGTATAATCTCCAACAGTTTTGCCGCGGAGGGTAGCGTAGAGTGCGCGAGAGCAGGCGGTCACAACGAAGAAAGAAAAGAATGGATAAGATCAAGATCAAGGCGGAAGCGCGTACCGAACAGGGTACGGGCGCGGTCCGCCGTTTGCGCCGCACGGGGATGATCCCCGGCAGCGTGATGAAGATGAAGAAGGGCGGTACGGAACTTATCAAGATGCCGGCGCACGACTTCATGATGGCGATGCGTGGCCATGCGAGCAAGCAGCTGTTGGTTACGCTGGACATGAACGGTACCGAGGTTCCGGCGCTCATGCGTGAAATGCAGAACGACGTCCTGGCGGGTACTCCCATCCATGTGGATTTCAGCGAAGTGTCGCTGACCGAGAAGGTCCGCGTCACGGTGCCGCTGTACCTCGTGGGCGAAGCGGTCGGCGTGAAGCTCGGCGGCGGCGTTCTCGAACAGGTGCTGCGCACGATCGAAGTCGACTGCCTCCCGACGGACATCGCCGAGAAGTTCGAAGTCGACGTCTCCAAGCTCGGACTCGACCAGACGCTCTTTGTGCGCGACCTGCAGCTGGGCGAAAAGCAGACGATCGTGACGCGCGGCGAATTGGCCGTGGCCGTCGTCAAGGCTCCGGACGACGTGGCGGCGACGCCGGGCGCGGCAGGCGCGGCGGATGCGACCGCGGCGACGCCCGAGGTCATCAAGAAGGGCAAGGAAGACGAGGCCAAGGCCGCCGATTCCGCCAAGAAGGAGGAGAAGAAGTAATGAAGAAGTACGATATCCTTTACATCTTCGTCGGCGTTTCGCGCGACGACGTCCTCAACGCGAACCTCGAGAAGGCTTTGGCGGAAGTGACGCGCCTGGGCGGTACGGTTCTTTCGACGGAATCGCTCGGCAAGCGCACGTTCGCGCACCCGATGTCGAAGAAGGAGAACGGCGTCTACGTGAAAGTGCGCGTGGAGCTCGATCCGTCCAAGGTCGAAGAGCTGATCAACCGCTACCACCTGGTCGAAGAAGTCTTCCGCGTGCAGGTTCTCGCGGTGGACGAGCGTCGCGAGGAGAAGCTCGCCGCCGAGCGCGAGGCCCGTGCCGCGCGTCTGGCGCGCAAGGAAGTCGCCGAACAGGCCGCCGAGGCGGAGGTTGCGCAGGCTTGACCTTGGATAACGGAAGTACGTCATGGCTTCGTTCAATAGAGTGATTCTGATGGGCAACCTCACGCGGGATCCCGACGTGCGCGCCACCGGTACGACCGGCATGAAAGTCGCGCGCCTCGGACTCGCCGTGAACGAGCGCCGGAAGGACCGCAACGGCCAACTCCTGGATTTCCCCGTCTTTGTGGACGTGGACGCCTGGGACAAGCTGGCCGAACTGTGCGGACAGTATCTGACCAAAGGGCGCACGATCCTTGTGGAAGGTCGCCTGCAGATGGATACGTGGGAGAAAGACGGCGTGCGGCACCAGAAACTGAAAGTCCGCGCCTCCACAATCAAGTTCCTGCCGCAGGGCGAACGCCTGGCGGGCGGGATTGTGCGTCAACCTCTCTCCGAAGGCGAAGCCGCCGCGGCGATTCCCGCCCCGGTGGCGTCCGCGGAACCGCTGGAGAACGACCCGGACAACATTCCGTTCTGACAACAGTAAACTATTTTCAAAGGAAATCCGAAATGGCTTTCAAGAAATCCAATTCATCCGCAGGCGAGGAATTCGCCGCGCGCAAGCGTCCGCCGCTCGGTCCGAAGGACTCGATCGACATCAACGACATCGAGACGCTCAAGTACTACATCACGGACTACGGCAAGATTCTGCCCGCCCGCATCACCGGCGTCACCGCCGCCCAGCAGCGCCAGATCCGCCAGGGCGTCAAGCGCGCCCGCAACATGGGGCTCATGGCCTAAGCGAAAGGAGCATTGAAATGCATATCGAAGTCATGCTCATGGACAACGTGAAGAAGCTCGGCAAGGCCGGCGAGATCGTCAAGGTCGCCCCCGGCTACGCGCGCAATTGCCTCTTCCCGAAGGGTCTCGCGGCGGTCGCGACGGAAGCGGCCAAGCGCAAGCTCCGCAAGCTCGAAGCCGAGCGCGCGGCGCGTGCGGCCGAGGAGAAGAAGGCGGCTCTTGAAGTCGCCAAGAAGCTCGCGAAGCTCGAACTCACCGTGTCCGCCCCGACGACCGACGGCAAGAAGCTCTACGGCGCGATCAGCGTCAGCGATCTTCTCGCGGCGATCGAGGCGAACCGCGGCATCAAGATCGCCCGCAGCCAGCTCTCGATCGAGGACTCGCTCCGCGAAGTCGGCGAGTATGACGCGACGATCGACCTCGGTCATGGCGTCCTCGTCAAGTTCAAGATCACGATTCTCGACGAACAGACGGCCGCCGAGGCCTGAGTCCGGCGCGGAATCGCAAAGAAAAACGTGCGCCCCCGGAAGGTGGCGCACGTTTCTTTTGACCGTTCGGCGTCCAAATATGGTATAATATCCTCCACTATGAAGGCGAAAACGTTTATAGATCAGGTAGAGGTCCAGGTCCGTTCGGGGCGTGGAGGCGACGGCGCCATGTCCATGCGCCGCGAAGCGCTCGTGGCGTTTGGCGGACCGGACGGCGGCGACGGCGGACGTGGCGGCGACGTCGTCTTCAAGGCGTCGGAGCATATCAACTCGCTTTTGAATCTGTATTACGACCCCAAATGCTACGCGCAGGACGGCGAGGGCGGCAAGGGGCAGAAGATGTACGGCAAGCGCGGAAAAGATCTTGTCGTGCCGGTCCCGCTCGGGACGGAGGTCTACGACGCGGAGACCGGGCTTCTGGTGGCCGACATCACCGAACCGGGGCAGTCGGTCGTCGTCGCGAAAGGCGGCGCGGGCGGCTACGGGAACGTGCATTTCAAGACGGCCGTCAACCAGGCGCCGACGGAACATACGCCCGGCGGCGAGCCGGAAGAGAAGCGGTTGCGCCTGGAGCTGAAGACGATCGCCGATGCGGGGCTGCTCGGTTTCCCCAATGCCGGCAAGAGTTCCCTTTTGTCCGTTCTTTCCGCGGCGACGCCGAAGATCGCGAGCTACCCGTTCACGACGATCAATCCCATGGTGGGGACGGTCGTCTACGACGACTATGCCAAGGTGCGCATGGCCGACGTGCCGGGGATCATCGAGGGTGCGGCGAAAGGCGTGGGGCTGGGGCTGGCCTTCCTGCGCCATCTGGAGCGCTCGAAAGCGCTCGTCTACGTCATCGACATGGCCGGGACCGACGGTCGCGAACCCTGGCGGGACTACGAGGTCCTCAAAAAGGAGATTTCGGACTACTCGGTCGAACTGGCCGGCCGGCCCGCGCTGGTCGTCGCCAACAAGATGGACGAGGCGGCGGCGCAGGAGAATCTGCCGCGCTTCATCGCGGAGACGGGTGTCGAGCCGTTGGCGGTCTCCTGCCGGACGCACACGGGGCTTGAGGCGTTCAAGGCGGCCCTGCGCGGCATTGTGAAGCCCGAGACGCGCTTCCACCATACCCACGCGCAGGCCCCCGACCTCAAGGACATGCCCGACACGACGGGCGACGAGATTCCGGCGGAGGCGCTCAAATTCGCGACGTTCCTGAAATTGGAGAAGCCGAAGGCGAAGAGCCATCCGAGCCGCGGCAACATACACTGAGGAGACGCGAAGATGGCGAAGAAATGGAATATCGCGGCGGTTTGCGCGACAAAAGGACGGCGGAAGCTGGGGTGCGTGACGGCCTACGACGCCGCGTTCGCGCGGCTGGCGGACGAGGCGGGCGTTCCGATGATCCTGGTCGGGGACTCGATGGGCAACAACGTGCTGGGCTACGGGACGACCCTGCCGGTGACGATCGACGATACGCTTCGGGCGACAGCCGCCGTCGTGCGCGGCGCGAAGGATGCGCTTGTCGTCGCCGATCTGCCGTTCGGCAGCTACCAGTGCGGCGAGGACAAGGCGGTTGAAAACGCTGTGGCCTGCCTGAAAGCCGGTGCGGATGCGGTGAAACTCGAGGGCGGCGCCCCCTGCGCATCGCTCGTCAAACGGCTTGTGTCCGCCGGAATCCCCGTGATGGGGCATGTCGGCCTGTGTCCGCAAAGCGTCAATCTCTACGGCGGATTCAAGAAACAGGGCAAGACACGCGAAGAGGCTGCGCGCATATACAAAGATGCGCAGGCCGTCGTGGAAGCCGGGGCGTTCGCCGTCACGCTGGAGTGCGTCCCTTCCGATTTGGCGGCGGAAATCACCGCGGCGGTTCCGGCGGTCACGGTCGGCATCGGCGCAGGGCCCGTCTGCGACGCCCAATGGCTCGTCATGCACGACCTCCTTGGATTGAACGGGCAGGTCCCGTCCTTCGTGAAACAGTATGCCCGCCTTGCCGAAACGGTGCGTGGCGCTTTTGCCGCCTATGTGAAAGACGTGGCGGACGGGACGTTCCCCTCCAGGTGAGAGTGCTCCTCCATGCCTGTTGCGGACCGTGTGCCAGCGCCTGCGTGCCGCGCTTGAAGGGACAAGGCCATTCGGTCGCGCTTTTCTTTTCCAACTCGAATATCGACACGGCGGAGGAATTTGCGCGGCGCGAAGCGGCGGCGCGGACGTTGGCCGCGGCGGATGGCGTGCCGCTTCTGACCGACCCGTACGATCATGCGCGCTGGCTGGCGGATGTCGCCGTCGGATTTGAGGGCGAACCCGAGAAGGGGCGCCGGTGCGACCGCTGTTTCCGGTTCAGCTTGACGCGGACCTTCGCCTATGCCGCGGAACATGGCTTTGACGCTGTCGCGACATCGCTTACCGTCAGCCCCCACAAGCCAAGTGCGCGCGTATTCGCCGCGGGCGAGGATGCGGCCTGGTGCTCGGCGACAAAGACGTGCGGAGGTTCCGCCGCGTTCGCGCCGGTCCTCCTGAAAGAGGACTTCAAGAAGAAGGAAGGATTCAAGTTGTCCGTCAAGCGCGCCGCGGAACTCGGGCTCTACCGCCAGGGCTATTGCGGATGCGAGTTCTCGCGTAGAGGTTGAAAAGACCGTCATTGCGGAAACAGGGGTTTGGGCGGTTCCGCAAGTGCAAGGGGCGTTTCAGACCGCGCCTAGACGGGGTACTGCCCCCCAGGGGCGGTTCTTGCGGGCTCTTGCCTTCCGCTTTCTCGGCCGTTCCTTCCCCTTTTTGACCCTCGCTCTCCACCCCTCGGAACGACCTGTACCGGGTGTCTTGCGACAGGATACGCTTTTCGATGCGCTTTTTCCGTGATGCGCCGTTTTGCATGTTCGCCCGATTATGGTATAATAATGCGCATGAATAGAGATATTGTCTGCATCGGGGCGGGGTACATAGGCGGTCCCACCATGGCGGTCGTCGCGAAGATGAATCCGGACCGGAAGGTCATGGTCGTGGATATCGATGCCCGGCGCATCGCGGCGTGGAATTCGCCCGATTTCGCCTTGCCGATCTACGAGCCCGGTCTTGTGGATGTGGTCCGCGAGGTTCGCGGAAAGAATCTTTTCTTCACGACGGACATCGCCGCGGCGGTGAAGGCGTGCGACATCGTCTTCGTGGGCGTGAACACCCCGACGAAGATGTTCGGACGCGGCAAGGGACGCGCGAGCGACCTGCAGTACTGGGAGGCCACCGCGCGCGAAATAAAGTCCTTCGCCAAGGGCGACAAGATCATCGTCGAGAAGTCGACGCTCCCCGTGCGCACGGCCGCGGCGATGGACGCGATCCTGAACGACCATGCCGAACATGTCTTCACCGTCCTCTCCAATCCGGAATTCCTGGCCGAAGGCACGGCGATCAAGGATCTGCTGGAGCCGGACCGCGTGCTCGTGGGCGGGCCCGAGACCCCGGCGGGCAAGGAGGCCGTCGCGGCGCTTGTGGACGTGTATGCCGCGTGGGTTCCGCGGGAGAAGATCCTGACGACGAACGTCTGGAGCGCGGAGCTCACGAAACTGGCGGCCAACGCCTTCCTCGCCCAGCGCGTTTCCTCCATCAACGCGATCGCCGGGCTTTGCGAGGCGACGGGGGCTGACGTGGACGAAGTCGCGAAGGTCATGGGGGCGGACCACCGCATCGGGCCGAAATTCCTGAAGGCAGGTCCGGGTTTCGGCGGCAGCTGCTTCAAGAAGGACGTGCTCAATCTCGTCTATCTCTGCGAGACGTTCGGCCTCCACACCGCGGCGGACTACTGGTCGCAGGTCATCGTGATGAACGACCACCAGCAGGAGCGCATCGTGTCGCGTCTCTTCAAGGCGATGTTCAACACGCTCGCGAACAAGAAAATCGCCGTCTTCGGCTTCGCGTTCAAGGCGGACACCGGCGACACGCGCGAAACGCCGGCGGGGACGGTCGTGCGGCTCTTGCGCGAGGAACACGTGCGGCTCGCGATCACCGACCCGAAGGCGCTTGCGAACGCGCGGCGCGATCTGGCCGATCTGGCCGAAGAGGCGGCGCGCCAGGCGCCTGACGCGCTCGTTTTCGAGGAGGATCCCTACGCCGCGGCGGTGGACGCGGACGCCATTCTGCTGATGACGGACTGGAAGCAATATCCGCAGCTCGACTGGCAGGGGCTCTACGATTCCATGCGCAAGCCCGCGCTCGTCTACGATACGCGCAACTGCCTCGACCGCGGCAAACTGGAAGAAATCGGCTTCAAGGTCTTGAATGTCGGCAAATAAGAAGGTGGGTCAGAATGGATTTGAATGAGTGTATCCGCGCGGCGTTTGCGCAGGCTTTCCCGGGCGAGGATTTCGGTTTTGTAAAGGTCGTCCCGGCGACGGATCCGCGGTTCGGCGACTATCAGTGCAACGACGCGCTGAAACTCGCGAAGAAGTTCAAGATGAA
The DNA here is from genome assembly GCA_002440145.1 of Verrucomicrobia bacterium UBA6354. Taxonomy (GTDB): domain Bacteria; phylum Verrucomicrobiota; class Kiritimatiellia; order RFP12; family UBA1067; genus UBA1067. Next base: position 19,795 of record DJRS01000081.1, on the reverse strand, counting down.
GCCCCGGGACGTGGCGGAGAAGGTCGCGGCGCACATCCCCTCCGCGTTGAAGACGGAGATAGCCGGCCCGGGCTTCCTCAACCTGACCGTTTCGGGGGAGTGGCTCGATTCGGCGCTGGAATCGTTTGCCGCGCTCCCGAAGTGCGGCATCCCCCAGACGGGCGTGGGCAAGACGGTCGTCATCGACTATTCCTCGCCGAACGCCGCCAAGCAAATGCACATCGGCCACATCCGCTCGACGGTCATCGGCAATGCGCTGGACCGCATCTTCCGCGCGCTGGGCTACCGGGTCGTCGCCGACAACCATCTGGGGGACTGGGGGACGCAGTTCGGCATCCTCATCAAGGGCTACCGGGAATTGCTGACGGACGAAGAGCGCGCGAACCTGACGGTCGCGAACCTCGAGAAGTGCTACGTTCTTTCCGCGGCGAAGGCGAAGGAGGCGGACGGCGCCTGGAAGGACGCCTGCCGCGCGGAACTCGTCAAACTCCAGCAGGGCGACCCCGCCAATCTCGCGCTCTGGAAGCGTTTTATCGACATTTCCATCGGCGAATTCAACCGCATGTACGCGAAACTCGGGGTCAAGTTCGACACCTACCGCGGCGAATCCTACTACAATCCGATGATGCCCGGTGTGGTCGAAAAGCTCCAGAAGATGGGGCTGGCCGTCGAGTCCGAAGGTGCGCTCGTCGTGAATCTCGAGAAGGAAAAACTCGGCGTCGCCATCGTCCGCAAGTCCGACGGCGGCTACAACTACACGACGAGCGACCTGGCGTGCGTGGCCTCCCGCGTGGCGGAATACCATCCCGAACGCATCATCTACGTGACGGACGCCCGCCAGCAGCTCCATTTCAAGCAGTGGTTCGACATCGCGCGCAAGATGGGGTACACGGATGTGCAGCTCGTCCACGTGCCGTTCGGCCTCATGAGCTACCAGGGCAAGGCCATTTCGACCCGCGAAGGCAATCTGATCAAGCTCGACGACCTCTTGTCGGAGGCGAAACGCCGCGCTTTCGACATCGTGAAAGACCGGGGCGGCGACGAAGCCTTGGCGGAAGCGATCGGCTATGGCGCGGTGAAGTATTCGGACCTCTCCCACGACCCGATCACGGATATCGACTTCAGCTGGGACAAGGCGCTGGCTCTCGAGGGCAACAGCGGACCCTACCTGCAGTACGCCTATGCGCGCGTCTGCTCGCTCCTGGACAAGGCCGGCGCGGGCGCCGCGGCGGGCGGGGCGTTCCACGTGACGGAACCGGCCGAAAAACGCCTGGCGTTGCAGCTTCTGGAGTTCCCGGGGGCCGTGCGGCGCGCGGCGGACGCCTACAAGCCGAGCGTGCTGGCTGACTATCTTTTCCAGACCGCCCAGCTTTATTCGAGCTTTTACCAGAATTCGCCTATTCTGAAAAGCGCCGAAGCCGTGCGGCAAGCGCGTCTGCGCCTTGTCGCGTTGTTCGGCGAAGTCTTGAAGACGGGCCTTGGCCTTCTGGGCATCGAGACGCCCCGGCACATCTAGCGCCCGGTCTCAGATGGAACGGACGGCCTTCCCCGCACGATCGGGGGAGGCCGTTTTGTTTGGGGGGTGGGCGAGAGTTCCTCTTCCTGTCCGCGCGCCCCCGCATGGAGACCGCCCATGCGTCCGCGGCAGATTGGCTTGAACGACGCCTTTAAGGCGTCTCCCGAGCCTCGGCGAGAGGCTTGAACAGAGCGTTCGAGTCTCTTGCCTGCATTCTTTGGGCGCCCTCCTGGGACGGCGGGGACTACCCGGTCGAATCTATCCGGCAATCTCATGATGCTGAAACACCCGGGTCTTTCATATCAAAACACCCGGGTATTTGCCCCCAAATCACCCGGGTGTTTGACGCCAAAACACCCGGGTGTTTCACCATCAAACACCCGGTGTTTCGCCATCAAACACCCGGGTCTTTCATATCAAAACACCCGGGTGTTTTGTATTCGGCAGGTTGCTTGCCGCCCGAAAAAGGACGGTTTCCGCACAGGAAGAGAGACGGACAAACCCCTCCATTGACCAATTCGGGGCGGGTGTTCAAGCCGTTTGATCGCCTCTTTGGACAGGCTCGACGGAGCTGTCCGACCGACAGGGACGGGCTTGCCGGCGCGTTTACCGCCGCTTGGGCAGGGCGCCGTAGTGCGCGCAGTAGACGCGGCGGAAGGCGGGTTCGGAGGCGTAGCCGCACATCTGGGCGACGACTTTGACGGGGCGCGTCCGGTCGCAGAGCAATTCCTGCGCGCGTTCCATGCGCACGCGCTGGATCTCCTCCAGGACCGAGTGGCCCGTCGCTTCGCGAAAATGCATTTCGGCCTTCCGCCGCGAGCCTTCCAGCGCGTTCAGCACGTCGCGCGCGCGCAGGCCTTCGCACGCCTTTTCGCGGATGAGTTCCAGCGCGTTGACGATACGCTCGTCGGTCTGCCTGCGCGGACGCGTCGATTCGCGCCGCACGACCATCAGGGGCGGCACCGTGCGCTGGACGGGTTTCATCCGCGGACTGCGGAAGCGCGCGGCGAGGACGCGCGCGGCGAGAAAGCCCATCCTTTCGTTGTCGGCGAGCACGCTGGAGAGGCGCGGACGGGCGGCTTCGCAGATGGATTCGTCGTTGTCCACGCCGACGATGGCGACGTCCTCCGGGATTCTCAGGTTCTCCGCCGCGCAAATGCCGCGCACATGGTTGGAGACCACGTCGTTCGCGGCGAAGATTCCGCACGGGCGCGGCAAGGCGCGGATCCATTTGCGCAGGCGGCGCACCCAAGCCTGGACGTCGATGGCGTCGTCCGCCGCGAACGCATGGAAGCCGCAGCCGTGCATCCGGACGACCTGCTCGAACCGCGCGGCGCGTTCTTTCGACCAGGCGCGCGTCCGGGGAAAGTGCACGAACGCGCAATCGGTGCGGTCGGTCTGAAGAAGTTCCTTGGCCGCCTCGTCCGCCGTGCGGGCGGAGTCGTCGTTTATGGTGAAGGTTTTTTTCCCTTTTGCCGCGGGGCGGCAGGATATCCAGACCGCCGGGCAGTCGCCGGTTTCGCGCGGGTCGGGGGGCGTGGAGAATCCGCCGCAGTCGCAGACGACGGCGTCCGCCTTCCAGAAGGCGACGAGTTCCGCGAGTTCCGGCGCTTTCGCGCCGGGGAGCGTGACGGACTGGACCTGCCAGCCGTACAGGTGCGCGCCGCGCAGGAATCCCTTGTTCTTGAGTATGGAGGGCGGTCTGTCGCTGCTCTTGACATACAAGATCGTTTTCATGCGGACATTATAGCATATTGCGCGGGACGACGCAATCGGGGTAAAGATTTTTTGCGCAAACGAGAATGCGCCCGGTCTGGGATTATGGTATAATAGCAGACATCGAAAAGGAGAGAACAGGCGGTTTGCGGCAGGGCCGCGCCGCGCGAAAGGCGACAGTCATGAAAAGATTTGGAGGAAAGACCGTCCTTGTGACGGGAGGAAACCGAAACACGGGCCTGTGGCTCGTGAAAAAGTTCGCGGACGAAGGCGCGCGCGTCTTCATGTGCGGTTCGACGGCCGGCTCGACCGCGAAGGGGCTAGCCGCGCTGGAGGCGATGGGAGTCGCGGGGGTGCGGGCGCAGGCCTGCGACGTCGGCGACAAGGCGCAGGTCGGCGCGCTCATGGATTTCGTCGCGCGCGAAGCGGGGACCCTGGACATCCTCGTCAACAACGCGGCGGACCAGGGTCTGGGGCTGGGCGGACCGCTCGAGATGGACCCGGACGCCATTCTGAAAGTCATGAACACGAACGTGAAGGGGGGCTTCCAGGTCACGCAGGCCGCGTGCAACCGCTTCTTCATGAAACGTCCCTACACGGTCGGCGGCGCGTACCGCGGAACCGTGGTCTTCCTTTCGTCCAACACGGCCATGCGCGCGATCCGCAACCGCACGGCCTACTGCGCGTCGAAGGGCGCCATCAATTCGCTCGTGCGGTCGCTGGCGCTGGACCTTTCGCCGCTGGGCGTCCGCGTCAACTGCTGCGCGCCGGGCTACATCAACACGGCGCGCTGGAACGACCTGCCCGCCGAGAAAGCCGCGCGCCGGCGGCTGAACTGTCCGCTCCGGAAGGAGGCGACGGGAATGGACATCGCCAACGTCGTCGCGTTTCTCGCGTCGGAAGACTCGGGCAACATGGCCGGCGAGATCGTGACGTGCGACGCGGGGTGCTCCTGCCAGCACATGCCGGAGGACGTCGATGTCTGAGCCGCGCGAAAGCCGCTACAAGTGGGCGCTCGTCGCACTGCTGTCGGGCGCGTTCTTCTTCCACCAGGCCGACCGCGCGCTGTTCGGCCTCCTGACGGTGCCCATCCAGGCGGAGCTCGGGCTGACGGACGTCCAGATAGGCTGGATCAACACGGTCCTCAGCTGGACGCTCGCGCTCATGACGGTCGTGGCGGGCTTCGTCGGCGACCGCTTTTCGCGCAAGTGGATCATCACGGTCTCGCTGATCGCCTGGTCGCTCATGACGGTCTGCATGGGGTTCATCGGCGGGTTCGCCGGCGCGCTCTTCTTCCGGTCCGTGGCGACGGGCGTCGGGGAGAGTTTCTACGCGCCGAGCGCCTACGCGCTGATCGCCGCGCACCACAAGCGGACGCGTTCGCTCGCGCTCTCCATCCACCAGGCCGCGCTTTACGCGGGATTGATGTTTTCGGGCGTGCTGGTCGCGCACGCGCTGGGCTTTCTCGGCGGCTGGCGGCAGGTCTTCATCGCCTTCGGCCTCGCGGGCACGCTGCTGGGGATTCTCTTCGTCTTCGCGCTGAAGGACGAACCGTCCGCCGCGCGGCCGCGGCCGGCGGCGGCCGCGGCGCCGAAAGCGCCGCTCGCGGAGGGGCTCGCCGCCTATTTCCGGAATCCGTCGGCGCTGTGCGCGACGGCGGGGTTCGTGGCGATCGTCTTCGTGAACAACGCGTACCTCTTCTGGGCGCCCAAGTTCGCCGCGCTCAAGTATTCGCTTTCCGTCGGCGAGGCGGGCCGCGGCGTCATGTTCGGGCACCATCTCTTCGCGCTGGGCGCCATATTGCTGGGGGGCGTGCTGACGGACCGCTTCGTGCGGCGCATGCCGCGCTTCCGGCTGGGCTTCCAGATCGCCGCGCTTCTCTGCGGCGCGCCGGCGCTCGCGGCCCTCGGGTTCGCGCCGACCTACTCCGGCATGCTCGCCGCCGCGGCGGTTTACGGCGTGTTCCGCGGCTTCTTCGAGGTGAACACGCACGCGTCGCTGTTCGACGTCGTGCCGCCGCGCTACCGGTCGACTGCCGTCGGGCTGCTTACCATGATCGCATTCTTCTTCGGCGGGCTCTCGGGCATCGTCCTGGGCGGGCTCGCGGACCGGTACGGCGTGCGGGGCTTCGAGGCGGGCTTCGCCGTGATGGCGGGCGTCTACGTCCTGGGCGCGCTCGCGATGGCGGTTTCGTTTTTCTTTACCTTCAACAAGAATCGGGTGGTGGAACAGTGAAAATCACAAATGTCAAGACGTTTACGGTCGATTGCTTCCGGACGAACTGGGTGTTCGTGAAAGTCGAGACCGACGAGGGCGTGAGCGGCCTGGGCGAAGGCACGCTCGAGTACAAGGAGAACGCGCTCGCCGGCGCGATCGAGGATCTCCGGCACGCGGTCGTCGGTTGCGACCCGTTCGACACGGAATGGATATTCCACCGGAACTACCGCGACGCCTACTGGCGGGGCGGGCCTGTCCTGATGAGCGCGCTTTCGGCGATCGACATGGCGCTGTGGGACATCAAGGGCAAGGCGCTCGGCCTGCCGGTCTGGAAGCTCATCGGCGGCAAGTGCCGCGATGGCGTGCCGTGCTACGCCAACTGCTGGTTCGCCGGAGCGAAGGAGCCGTCGGAGTTCGCCGACAAGGCGCGCGCCGCGGTCGCGCGCGGCTTCAAGGGGCTCAAGTGGGATCCGTTCGGCAGGAACTACCGCCAGCTGCCGCCCGCCGACTTCAAGAAGGCGATGGCGTGCGTGGCCGCCGTGAAGGAGGCGACGGAAGGCAAGGCGGAAATCCTCATCGAGTGCCACGGGCGCTTCGACGTGCCGACGGCCGTGCGCCTCTGCCATGCGCTGGAGGAGTTCGATCCGTTCTGGGTGGAGGAGCCCGTCATCCCCGACACCCTGCGCGCGCTGGCGGACGTCCGCTCGCGGGTGCGTACGCCGATCGCGTGCGGCGAAAGGCTGTTCACGACGCAGCAGATCATGGACGCCGTGGAGTCGCGCTGCTGCGACTATCTGCAGCCCGACGCCTCCCACGCGGGCGGCATCACGGCGATGAAGGGCATCGCGGCGATCTGCGAGACGCGCCATATCCCGTTTTGCGCGCACAATCCGTCAGGCCCCGTGGCCAACGCCGTCACGCTCGCGCTCGGCGTCTCCACGCCCGGCTACTGCATCCACGAGACGCTCTTCGACGACGTGCCCTGGCGCGGCGACGTCGTCGACGAGGACGTGAAGTTCGCCGACGGCGTCATGTACCCCTCGGACCGTCCCGGACTCGGGATCGAGCTGGACGAGGCGGCGGCGCTGGCGCACCCCAAGCAGGATCACTGGCTGCGGCACTATGCGGGCACGCTCACCAACGTGCGCCCGCCCACGTCGTGCGCCTACTACCACGCCTGAGACGTACGGAATCGGGTTGCGGAATCGGTCGCAAACGGGTAAAAGATTTTTTGCGCATACGAGAACTGCGCAGGCGAAGGAATATGCTATAATATCGACCATGACGATGAGAGTTGCATATACGATGGAAAGACGGCCGTCCGCCGGAACGCGGGCGTGCGGCGCGGTTTTTGGCCGTGCGCTCCTTGCCGTTCTCGGGCTTGCGCTTCTGCGCATGTCGCCCGTCCGGGCGGAGACGGCGACGGTCCGCATGCACTGCGGCGATGAAGGACGGGACGACCGTGTCGAGTTGCGTTCCGTCGAGATGGCGGATATCGGAGACGGCGGCCTCCGTTTCGTCCTTCCGAAAGAGGAAATCCCGGCGGACGCCCGCGTCGTGGAGGTGATCCCCGGTTTCATGCGCGCGCAAAAGGGCGACCCCGGTTACTGGATCCAGGCAAGGGGAACCTTCGGCCGCTTCGACCAGGACGACGGGCTGTACGTGAAAGAACGCCAACTGATGCCGGTCTTCGGTGTGAAGAAGGGCGATACGCTGTGGTACGCCCACGTCAAATCGTGGCGCTTCGACTACGATTTCACCGTGCGCGCAAAAGACGGCGCCTACGAAGTCTATCCGGCTTTCCGGTGCGACCGCGTGCGTGCGTTTTTCACGAACCTTTACAGCGACATCGTGATCGATTTCCGCCGGCTGGACGGGAATCGGGCGGACTACAACGGGCTTGCGAAAGCCTACCAGCGGTACCAGCGCGAACACGGCGGCGTCAGGACGATAAAAGAGCGCATTCCCGGCAGCCCCGAGCTGGCGTATCTCTGCGAAGCCCCGGTCGTGCGCATCCAGACGCATGCCGCGAAGCCGATCCCCGACGAAAGCGACGCGAAACTCTTCTTCAAGAAAGGCGAGGAGCCGCCCGTCTCCGTCCACATGCCCTTCGGCGTCGCGGAGGAGTTTCTGCAGGCCCTCAAGGATGCGGGCGTCGACAAGCTGTCCGTCTGTTCGGCCGGCTGGCAGGACGGCGGCTACGACGGGCGCGTGCCGGGGCATTTCCCCGTAGGCGCGGAAGCCGGCGGCGCGGATGCCTTTCTGCGGCTCGTCGGGAAAGCCAAGGCGCTCGGCTACCAGTTCGCGCTGCACGCCACGAACACGGACGGCTACATGTGTTCGCGGCTGTGGAACCCGGAATGGGTGTGCAAACGCGCCGACGGAACGTTCGACAAAGGCGGACTTTGGGCGGGCGGACAGTGTTATTGGGTCTGCCAGAAATACGCCTGGGAGCATTGGCTCCCGGAAGAAATGAAAGAGATGGCGGCGCTGGGAATCCGCGGACCCCACTACATAGACGTCTATTCGGCGACATATCCCCAGCGGTGCGGCGATCCGCGGCATCCCTGCACGCCGGAGCAGACGGCCGCGTATCAGAACCGCATCCTGGCGGAGGGGCGGCGTCTGATGGGCGGCGCGGCTTCCGAATCGGGGTACGACCATGTCGCGGCGAATCTCGACTACATCAACTATATAGAACGGGATCTCCAGCTGCTGGAAGATGGAAAGCAGTCCGGTCTTGTGGCGGGCGTGTATCCTTTGTGGGAGCTGGTCTACCATGGCATCATTCTCTATACGTCCGACCGCTGGTGCCAGAACCATACGCGCGGAAAGTGCCTCTACAAACTGGAAAAGAGCGGGGATCCGCGGTGGATGGAGGGCGACGGCGTCGAGAATCCGCGCGCGGCGCTCAAGAACATCGAGTTCGGCGGCCGTCCGATTTTCTACACCTACAAGTTCGCCGACGTGCCGCGCATCAAGAAAGCGTGGGAGGAGTTCGCGCCCGTGCGCCATCTTCAGCGGGAGCTTATGACGCGGCACGACGAACTTGCGCCGGACGTCTATCGGACGTCGTTCGAAGACGGGTCGCAGATCGTGTCGAATTACGGAGAAACGCCCTACCTGTGGCTGGGCCAGACCGTGCGACCGCTCGGCTACGTCTTGAAGCGCCCGGACGGCTCGTTCTTCCAGCCCGCCCCGTTTGTCGAGACCCCCGGCACGGCAACCTTGCGGAACAGGCGTCTGGAGCTGGATTTCGCGGACGCCGCGCACGGATTCGCGTTGAAGTCGATAGTCTGCCTCGACACAAACGCTTCATTTGTCGAGGAGACGGGCGATTGCGGATTCTGGGAGATTACGCTCCGCTCCGCCGTTGACGGCTCTTTTGTCACATTGAACGGCAAATCTGCATGCCGTGCGCGCCGCGTCATACCCACTCGGGGGGGGGGGATATGCGCCTTTGCATGGGAAGGCCTTGCGCTCCCCGGAGAGCCTGACGCGCTCACCGTACGCGCGACCGTCCGTCTGACCGAAGAAGGCGAGAGCCGCTGGTCTCTCGACGTACAGAACGACAGCGTCAACTATGCGCTGTGGGAGACGCGCTATCCGATTCTGCGGCGCGTTGCGGCGGAAGGGACGGCGGATGTTCTTCTGCCGCGGCCCGATCTCGGCGCCAAATTGGTCCGCAACCGCATAGGGAAAGAGGATCTCTCCTTTGGCTGCCATGGCTATTATCCCATGATGACAGCCTTCTTCAAGGGAGACGCCGGGCTTTATATCGCCGCGCACGACTCGCAGGGTCGCCTCAAGACGCTTGAAATCGCGAAGGACAACACCGTCAGCTTCAGGACGCCTGTTGAAAACGCCGGGCTGCCCGGGCGGGCGGCGGAAGGACCGCGCTACGAGGTGACGGTGGCGGCGCTCGCGGGCGACTGGTGGCAGGCTGCGAAGCGTTACCGGCGTTGGGCGTTGACGGCGCCGTGGACGGCGAAAGGGCGCATTCTCGACCGTCGGGACTATCCGCGGCGGTTGGCGGAGATTCCGCTTTGGCTGAATACGCACGCTTCGCCGGAAGAGGTCTCCAATACGTTGGCGCAGGCGAAAGCGCGCTTCCCGAACCACCCCGTCGGCATCCATTGGCACTTGTGGCAGCATTCTCCGCACGACGTCAACTACCCGGAGTACTTTCCCGAACAGCCCGGGACGCGCGAATGCCTGGCCTATTGCCGGCGAATCGGCGCGGAGGCGATGCCGTACGTGAACGGGCGTCTGTGGAGCACGAATCTGGTCGGTTTCGCCCTGGCGCGGCCGTCGGCTTTGACCCAGGCGGACGGGACGCCCTATGTCGAGCAGTACGGAAACCTGACGCCGCCCATGGCGCCGATGTGCCCCTGGTCGCCTGCCTGGAACGAGATTCTGCCTTCCATTGCCTCTCGCGTGCTGGAGCTGGGGACGCAATCCCTGTTCATGGACCAGATCGGTGCGTGCGCAGGCGTCCCTTGCTACAGTCCGTCGCACGGCCACCCGACAGGCGGCGGCACGTGGTATTATGACGGCTATCAGGCCTTGCTGGCGCGCATTCATGCGCAGTATGCCCGGAAAGGCGCGTTTTTGACGGTGGAGGGCAGCGGCGAACAGTGGATGAACGTGATAGACGGCTATCTGCAGGTCACGCAGCGTACGCCGCAGGACGTGCCGTTCTTCCATGCCGTCTATTCGGGCTATACCACCTATTTCTGCTCGCCCGAGAACCATGAAGACGACATCGACAGCTTCTGGGCGGCGCAGGCGCGCGAGCTCGTCTGGGGGCAGGCGCTGGGCTGGTACCATCCGCTGATCCTGCAGGATGCGGAGAAGTGCGCGCTCGTCCGGCGCTTGACGGAATTCCGGCAAGCCCATCTGGACTGCTTCGCGTATGGTACGCTCGAGGGCGAGCTGACGTTTCTGGACGCGGTCAAGCCCGTTCCGTCACATGGCTCGGACGCAAGCAGTTCTACATGTGGAAGGTCAAAGACGCGCCGCTCTCACCGACCATCCGCGGCGAACTGCCGGGTGTCGCCGGGTACGTGTGGAAGTCCGGCGCGACGGGGGAGCTTCGCGCGGCGTTGGCCAATCTGTCCGGCGAGCCGCACACGGTCCGGTTCGTCCATGAGGGGCGGGAATATCGCGTCGCTCTTGCGCCGCGCGAGCTGAAAATGCAAGATCTATAAAGGAAAGGTAAACATGAAAAGAACAAGATTGCTGTCGATGGCTCTTTCGCTTGCTTTTGCGCCGGCGGTTTTGCGGGCGGAACCGCCGCGCGCGTTCCCGCCGAAAGAAGGGTTCGACATCGGCGTCAACTACTGGGCGAGCCATGCGGGCATGTACATGTGGCGCAACTGGAACGCCGCGCAGGTCGAGCGCGATCTGGATCGTCTGGCGGAACAGGGCATCACCGTTTTGCGTGTGTTTCCGCTGTGGCCCGATTTCCAGCCTCTGACCGCCGCCTTCAGGGGCAGGGGCGTTTTCCGCTGCTGGACGCAGAACGACGGTGCGTTGAAGAATTACGCCGCGGTGGACGACGGAATGGTGGAGCGTTTCCGCTTCCTTTGCCGCGCGGCCGAAAAGCGCAATCTCGGGCTTGTCGTCGGCCTGGTGACGGGCTGGATGAGCGGGCGCATGTTCGTGCCGCCGGCGCTGGAACGCAAGAATGCGCTGACGGACGCCGAGTCCATCATGTGGCAGACGCGCTACGTGCGCTATCTGGTGGAGGCGTTGAAGAACGAGCGCGCCATCGTCGCCTGGGATCTGGGCAACGAATGCAACGCGATGGGCACGGCCACGCGCGCCGAATTCCGGAACTGGATGCATGCGATAGCGTCCAGCATCCGCCTGGCGGACGCCTCGCGCCCCGTCGTCAGCGGCATGCACAGCGTGTCGCCCAAGACGGACGATATGACGAACGTGCGCGACCAGGGCGAGCTGACGGACATCCTGACCACCCACCCGTATCCGCTGTGGACGCCCGGGTGCAACACCGAGCCGTTCGACACGCTGCGCAACGGCTGCCACGCGGCGTGCGAGACGACATGGTACGCGGATCTCGCGGCCAAGCCGGCGTTTGTGGAAGAGGCGGGCTCAATGGGGCCGGGCATCGTGTCCGAAGCGCGCGCGGCGGCTTCGATGCGCACGGCGCTTTTCAGCTGCTGGGCGGCGGGGATCAAATCGTACATGTGGTGGTGCGCGTTCGACCAGAACAAGTTGAAGTTCGCGCCCTACGACTGGGCGGCCATCGAGCGCGAGCTCGGCGTCTTCAAGGCGGACGGCACGCCCAAGCCCCAGGCGCGCGAAATGAAGAAGTTCCGCGACTTTCTGGATTCCCTGCCGTTCAAGGCGTTGCCGCCGCGGCGGATCGACGCGACGGTGATCGTCTCCGAGCAGGAGCATGCCTGGCGGACGTCGCTGGGCGCCTGGCTTCTGGCGAAGCAGGCCGGATTCGACGTCCGCTACACGCTCGCCGAGAGCCCGCTGCCCGATGCGCCGTTCTACATTCTGCCTTCGGGTCGGACATACAACGCGTATTTGGGAAGCACGTGGGACGATTTGCGCGAAAAGGTGAAAGCGGGGGCGACGGCGCTGGTGACGCTGGGCGAGGGGACCGTGCTGTCCGATCTTGCGGAAACCGCGGGAATAGAGGTGGAGAACCATTGGGAGGCTCCTTGCACGCTCAATGTCGATTGCGGGGCCGATTCGTTCGCTTTCACGGAACCCTACACGCGCGAACTGTCGCTCAAAGGAGCCTCCGTGCTGCTGAAGACCCGGGACGGACGCCCATTCATGACCGAATACGCGTACGGCAAGGGGCGCCTGCTGTTCGTCAACGGGGCTATCGAGAGCAACGCGCAGCTCGCCGCATGGCCCGTCTACCGCCTGGCGGCTGCGCGCGCCGGCGTCAAGCGCGCCGTGACGCGCGCCGACCCGCAACTGGGCTTGACGGAGCATCCGGCGGAGGACGGGCGGATCTATGCCGTAGCCGTCAACCATTCGCCGCGGACGATGGTGTTCCCGCTTCAAGTCTCCGGTAAAGTGTCGCGGGTATGGAACGGCCATTATGCCGGAGGCAGTCTTTCGCTTGGCGCAAACGAGGGTTGCGTCATGGAAATCACAAACAAGGAGAAACACGATGACAGATAAATCACTCATGGCGTTCTGCTGCGTGGCGCTAGCCGCGCATACGGCGGGAGCGGGCTCCTGCATCACAAAAGGCGACGTGGCGTCCGTGGCGGTCGCCGGGTCGGCGTCGGCGGCGTCGGAGTCCGGGGCTTTGTGCGCCGGCGCGCTTTGGTGCGCCTCGGACGCAGGTCCGCTGGAGGCGCGCGACCGGACGCAGGCGGACGCAATCGCCACGCTGGACTTCCGTCCGCGGGGCACTTGCGTAATACTTCGATAATCGCTATAATTTCAACAATCCAACAAAGGAGATAAAACAATGAAAAAACTGACAATATTGGCTGCCAGTCTCGCGACCGCCGCGATGGCGGAGGCCGTCCCGGAGGTCTCGAACGTGACCATGGGGCAGAACCTGAACAGCCGCAAAGTTACGATAACCTATTCGCTCGCCAAGGCGCCGGCCATCGTGACGTTCGACATCCAGACGAACAAGACCGGAAACGCGACGGAAACCGAGTCGGACTGGGTTTCGATCGGCGGCGAGAACATCCGTTTCGCGACAGGCGACGTCTGGAAGAAGGTGGAGTCCGGCGAAAACCGCAAGATCATTTGGCGCGCGGACCAGTCGTGGCGCGGCCACAAGGTCGACAATGCGCGCGCGGTCGTGACGGCGTGGTCGCTCGACAATCCGCCGGACTACATGGTCGTCGACCTCGCGGATTCGGCGAAAGCGAACACCGAGACGTACTATCCGTCCGAAGGGTGCCTGCCGGGCGGGCTGCTGACGAACCCCGACTACCGCACGACGAAGCTCGTCCTGCGCAAGATCCCCGCCAAGGGCGTCGAGTGGACGATGGGCAGCGCGGAGAGCGAGATCGGACATGACAGAAAGACCGAGGCTACGCACGCTGTCACGCTGGATGCGAACTACTACATCGGCGTGTTCCCGGTGACGCAATCGCAATATGTCCAGGTGCAGACCATTCGTTATCCGGAAGCCTTTGCGACCGACGGCACGATGCGTCCGACCACGCGCGTGAGCTACAACGAACTGCGCAATGCGAAAGGCACAAGCAATTCGAATGTTCCGGCCGCCGATTTCAATTACGACTATCCCAATATCCCTCACAGTGATTCGTTCCTTGGTCTGCTGCGGACGAAGACGGGCTTGGCGTTCGACCTGCCGTCGGAGGCCCAGTGGGAGTTCGCCAGCCGCGCGGGGAACGGTTCGGGCTACTGGGGCGACGGCTCTGCCATTCTGTCTGCGGATCAAGACGCCAATCTCGCCAAACTTGGCCGTGTTTCCTACAACAGCGACAGCGAGACCAAGCAGACGGTGGCGGTCGGTTCGTATGCCCCGAACGCGTGGGGAATCTACGACATGTACGGCAACGTGTGGGAATGGTGTCTGGACTGGTACGCGGCCGACATTTCTGCGCTCAACGGGGAGGTGAACCAGACTTCTTCGGACGGACGCGTCCGCCGCGGCGGCAGCTTCTATTCGACGGCGACGGCCTGCCGGAGCGCGGCGCGCAGCTACAAGGTGTCTTCCGACAAACGGAACGACGATCTTGGCTTCCGCCTGGCGTTGCCGATCGCGAATGCGGCCGATGGCGAGTAAACGAACGGAAACGACGAAAGGGACGCTTTCATGAAGTTGATGGCTTCGATTTTCGCGTGCGTGCTTGCGGCTGCGGCCGCAAGCGCGCACGCCGCGGGCGATTACGGCGTGTGTGCGCATCTGACGCGCGACGAACCGGCTTATCCGACATGCGCGCTCGCGCAGCAGATGGGCGCGGGGTGGATTCGCAGCGACTTTGACTGGCGGGCGCTGGAACGCACGCCCGGCGACTGGGACTTCTCGCGCTACGACCGGATCGTCGCTGCCTGCGAGGCGGCCGGGCTTCAGATGCTCCCCATTCTGTACGAGCCGCCCAAGTGGGCCTATCCGGCCTACGAACATCTGGAGGCGTGGGGCGACTTTGTGCAGCGCGTGGTGTCCCGTTACGGCAAGCGCTTGCCCGTCCTGGAAATCTGGAACGAGCCGAACATAAATCCGTTCTGGAAGGATCCCAATCCGACGAATTATCTTGCGGTTTTGCGCAAGGCGCACGAGGTCGTCAAGGGCAACGACCCCGCGCTGCAGGTTGCCTTGGGCGGCATGGCGGGCGTTCCGCTCGACTTCATCGAAGAACTTTACCGACTGGGCGGGGCGCAGTACTTCGACATCATGAACGTGCACCCCTACACGAACCAGCGCGAGCCCGAAGGTCGGGTCGACGCCTGGCTGGATCAATTGAAGAGTCTGATGGCCAAATACGGCGACGCGGCGAAACCCGTCTGGATTACGGAAATGGGCTGGCCCTCGCAGAAGATCCGCATCAACGACGCCGAGGTCCTGCGGGCGGGGCTCGCCGCCGCCCGGCCCGAAATGGAAACCTGGCGCGCGCTTTACGTTCCGGCCGAGACGGATGGTTTGGCGGATGCCGTCCAGGCCGTACGCGAGGCGTTGCCGCCCGGATCCTCGGTGGAGGCCTGTCTTGGACCCCGGCTTGCCGCGCGGCTTGCGCAAGGCGGTGTGGATGTCGTGATCCATCCGTTTACCGAGGACTATCCGGCCGACGGAATGGAAGCGCTGGAGGCTTTTGTCAAGGCGGGGGGCGTGTTCGTGGACTTCGGAGGCATGCCGCTTTTCAACGCCTACCGAATGGACGGCCAGGGGCATGCCTATCCCGACGCAAAGGCAGACAACGCGCAAAACCGTGCGCGCCTGCGCATCCGGGAAATGGCCTGGTGGCTGGATGCGCGCTATCCGGCGGGCGCGACGGTTCGACCGGCGGGAGCCATGGAAGGGTTCGCCCCGACAAACAAGACTTACGCCGCTTCGCGCTTTCTGACGCCGGCGCTGCTCAAGGAAGACGACGTGTTCATTCCGCTTCTTTCCGCCCAGGGGAAAGACGTGGAGCTCGTTGCCGCGGCGGTCTACAAGTTCAACAGCGACTATAAAGGCGCCGTGATCGTCAATACGCGCGTCGAATGGACGTCGGGCGCTTCGAGCGAGGAGCGGCAGGCGCGCATGACGGCGCGTGCGCTCGGTATTTTCGCCGCGGAACGGGTGGAGAAGGTGTTCTGGTACGAATTCGCGTCAAAGGAGACGGATGCCTGGGGCGTCCACTCGCATTACGGAATCGTCCACGCCAATTTTGCGCCGAAACCGGCATTTGGCGCCTATAAGACGTTTATCGAACATCGTCCGGCGGGATCGGTCCAGAAGCCGGTCCGTTGGAAGGATCGTTCCGGCCGCATTTACTATCCGCAATGGACGCGCCCGGACGGTAAGGAAGCCGGTCTCGTATGGACGGTCGGCCCGTCGGGCGAACGGTGGCTTGATTTCTCGTCCAGTCAGGTCGTCTTCCACAATGTGCAGGGCTTGCGCGTCTTCCCCAAGCGGGACGGGACGAAATATCTCGTTCCGCTCTCCGGTTCGCCTCTCTATTTCACCGGCGGGTCGTTGCGGGAGAACGCGTTCGGCGATTGAGGTTTGCATTTGAAAAAGGCATGATATGAAATACGCGATTCTGGGTTTTCTTTTGGCGTTTGCCGCGTCCGGTTACGCCGACGCGACCTTGCGGAAAGTGGTTTCGGTTGACGGGAAGGAGCCGGCGGACTATGTCCCGGCGATGCTTTCCAACGGTCGGCTCAACATCTTCGTCGATTACCGGCTGGGCATTGCGGAAGACAGCGAAAAACTGAAAGCCAAACGGCTTCAGCCCGGCATCTACTGGGAGGGCCGCCGTCTGGTCGACAACCCGGGCCGGGCATCCCGCTTCGGATGGGAACTCATGCCCCAAGGAGCGTTCCGGACGCTCCTTTCGGTCGACGGCGTGGAACAGCGCACGCCCCGCACCTGGGAGCAGACGCTGGATTTGCGCCGCGCCCTGACCACCGTCCAGGCGGAATATGCCTCGGGAATAAAGTTGTCGGGCGAAGCGTTTGTCGCCAAAACACGCAATGTCATCGCGCTGAAGCAATGCCTGGAGAACGCTTCTGTGGAGCCGCGCGAGATCAGGCTGGGCGCGGTCTACCACGCACCCGGACATGAACGGATAGTAGGCGGATGGCGGTTCGCGGACGGTGCGGCGACATGGGAGGCGACGTGCTACGGGCGTTTCGTGACGCACGAGACGATCTCCATCCGTCCGGCCGACGGGCTTCCGTGCCAGTCGGAAACAAACGGATTGGTGGGCGCGGCATCGCGCACGTTCGTCCTGAAGCCGGGCGAGAGCCGGACGGTGACATGGTTTATCGTTTACGAGGACGACCTGGACGAACATTTGCCGGCCGTTACGCCGGCGCCCGTTCCCGCTGCGCCATTGGCGGATTACGGCGCGTTGCGGGCGGAGCATGTCGCCGACTGGGAGTCGTATGGACGGGAAAGCGCCATTTTGGTTCCGGACGCCCGCATCCAGGAGCTGTTCGAAATGGCGCGCTACCATTTGCGCTGCGTGGCGACGGAATGGTCCATTCCCGTCGGGATAATCCAGAGCCACTGGTCGGGGCGCATTTTCGCCTTTGACGAAATGTACGCGGCGCAAGGTTTGCTGGCCGCCGGGCACTTCTCGACGGCGCGCGTCGCGGCGGACTTCCGCGTCGCCACCCTGACGAACGCTTCGGTCCGCTGCAATCTGGACCAGGGCAGGCCGTTCTACAAGAGCGGCGCGCGCTGGGTGTGGGAAGCGGCGGAAGGCAACGACATCGAATGTTCGCCGCTCGGGTTCTGGATGGACCACATCTTCCAGCAAGCGGCCGTGGCGCAGACGGTCTGGTCCTATTGCCGGTATACGGGCGACCGCGCGTATTTGGCGCAGAAGGGGTATGACGTCATCCGGGAATGCGCGCTCTTCTTTCGCCGTCTGCAGGTGATCGACCTGCCGGACGGAACGTCCTTCGTGACGAAGTGCACGGATCTCGAGCGCATGGGACCCGGGCACGAGCGGGCGTTCATGACGACCTGCGGCGCCATCGCCACGTTGCGCGCGGCGGCGGAAGCGGCGGACATCCTCGGGAAAGACGCGGACCTCGCGGCGGACTTCCGAGCTTGCGCGGCGCGTCTCGTGGCGAGCCTGCCCGAACGCGATGGGCGCTACATCGCCTATCCGGGCTGCACGGAGGAGTCGATGGGGACGCTCGCGGGCTTCTATCCCTTCCACGTGTTCGACCGTGCGAACGGGAAGCAGGTCGCGGCGGCTGATCACTTCCTGAAGAACGGACAGGCCTTCGGGAACATGTACGAGACGGGCAAGCGCATCTGCCCGTGGTACGCGGCGACGATGGCGATGGCGTCGCTGCGTGCGGGCAACGCCGAGTTCCCGGCGGTTCGCTGGCTGCAGGAAGCGGCGCGCAGCGGCGGCGTCTGGGGCGAGTACTGGGAAATCAACGAACCGGGCGTTTCGCAATACCGGCCCTGGTTCATGACGGCGGCCGGAAATGTCCTCTACGCGGTTTGCCAGTTGTTCGCGGCGGACATGGAAGGCGGCATTCATCTCGCGGCGGGCGTGCCGAAGGACTGGCGCGACTACGCCTTCCGTCTTCCTGTCGCCGGAGGCTGGCAAGTCGACGTCGAAGTGAAGGACGGCAAGCTGGCGCGATTCGACGCGCGGCCCATCCGCGCCGGACTGCCGCGTCCGAGGTTCTTCTTCAAAGGGGAGGAACTGTGAAAAGGCGTCTGTCTGCCTGTGTCTGCGCCGGGCTTGCCTGGGCGCTGGCGTCGTTTGCCGCGAACCGTCCCGAGACCTGGTTCCACCTGATTGGCGGCAATGTCTCGAAGGAGGGCTTGACCGCCGATCTGGAGGCGATCAAGACGGCCGGCATCGGCGGAGTCCACCTTTTCCACGGGCAGATGGGCGAGGAACGGACATGGCCGGGGGTGACGAACCCGGTCCCTTGCCTGAGCGCGGGCTGGGACGCGATGGTCGTCCACGCGGCCGCGGAATGCAAGCGCCTGGGGCTCTCGTTCAAGATGCAGAACTGCCCCGGCTGGTCCATGAGCGGCGGACCGTGGGTCCGCCCCGAGAACGCCATGCGGAACCTGTGCTTCTCCCGGACGGACGTGCGCCGCGGCGGGCCGGTTCGGCTGGCGCCGCCGGCGGAGGCGTCGGATCATCCGGCGCGCGACTACCGCGATCTCTTCGTGCTGGCGTTCCCGACGCCGAAGGACGATGCGGCCGGCTGGCTGAAGCCGGCGGAAGTCGCCGCGCCCGCCCCGCAGGCGCGTCTCTTCTCGTTCGCCGAACCTGTGACGGTGCGGACGCTGGAGATTCCCTCGACGTCCGAACTGAACCATGACCGGACATACGACCCGGAAGCGACGGTCGTCTTCGAGGCCGAGATGGAGCCGGGCGTCTGGCGGACGGTCGTGCGCGAGGCCCTGCCGCCCGGAAACTGGCAGGACAACCGCAAGGGCGGCGCACGGCAGACGCTCGCGTGCGACGAGGCGACGGCCCGGTGCTGGCGGCTGACGATCCAGTCGAAGGATCCCGTCAAACTGGGCGAGGTGCAGCTCTTGTCCGCCGCGCGGATGGAACACTGGGAAGGGCTCGCAGGCTGGACGGTTCGCGGACTCGTCGATCGGGGCGAACCGAAGCAGAATCCGGCGTGCTGGATTGACGCGGAGGCGATCGTCGACCTGACCGGGCGGATGCGCCCGGACGGCTCGCTGGACTGGACGCCGCCTGACGGGCGGACATGGACGGTTCTGCGGATCGGCCACGTCAACGGCCTTTACCGGAACGGCCCCGCACCCAAAGAGGCGACGGGCTGGGAATGCTCGAAGCTTTCGCCGAAGGGCATCGAGGCCAACTATGCCGCCTATATCGGGCGTCTCGCGGAAGGTCCGCTGAAGGGGCTGCTCCAAGGGCTCGTCGTCGACAGCTGGGAATGCTACCGCGACAACTGGACGGACGGTCTGGACGGCATTTTCAAGACGCGGTGCGGATATGACCCCGTGCGCCGCCTGCCGTCCGTCTTCGGCTGGGTCGTCGGTTCGCCGTCCGAAACCGGGCGCTTTCTCCGGGACTGGCGCGGCCTGCTGGGCGATCTGGTCGAGGAGAACTACTACGGACGCCTCGCGGAACTGGCGCACGCGGACGGACTTACGGTGCAGTACGAGACGGCGTTCGGCGACGCGCTCGCGGGCGA
>DJRS01000009.1 GCA_002440145.1 Verrucomicrobia bacterium UBA6354 | reverse complement strand
CGTCCCGACGGACGTCCTCGCAATTGTTCAGGACGACTTTCGCCCCGCCATTGCCGACCACGGCGCCACCCGTGCAGCCCTCGACGAAGATGCCGGCGCCATTCAGCTCGTTGTCGATGATCGAGATGTCGTAGTGCGAGTCCGCCGGCAGGGGCTTCCCGGCGCCGTTGTTGCCGCCCACGTGGATGCCGCCGCCGTTCTGGCGGCACTCGTTGCCGCGCACGGTGACGTCGCGGCTGCAGCCGCCCTCCATCCACTGGTACTCCGTCGCGATCTGCATCGCCAGACTTGCGCACCGTTCGATCCGGTTGGACTCGATGAGGCCGTGCGACGCCTTGATCAGGAGGCCGCGAGCGCGCGTATGCCCGAAGTCGCAGCCTCGCACGACGAATCCATTGCCCTGATGGCGGTTCGAGATGATCACGCTGCCGCGCGCAAGCCGGAGCGGGCGCTCCAGCTTCAGCCGGTACGCCTTGCGGCACGACTTCTCGAGGCCGGGCCAGAATCCCAGCGTCAGCATGTAGGCCTTCTCCTCCTCGGTCGTGTCGCCGTCCGCCGTCACCTTCAACACCTTCACGTCGGGAAGGCTCTTCCCCTCGTAGGTCATGACCTGGCACGTGTCGCCGTCGTCGATGGAGAGGCCGAGGTAGTTCACGAGGATGCGAAGCTCGTCGCCGCCCTTCGACTCGGTGACGAGCCCGTACATGCCGGAGATGTTCACGCAGTCGTCGCAGTGGTACTTCGCCTCGCAATCGAGGATGCGCGGCCCGCGCACCGCGCCGCGGTGCATGTTCGCGTCGTGGTTGCCGCTGCGAAGCCGCTTCAGCCCGCGCGGGAAGAGGTCCTCCTCCGGCGGACAGCGCACGATCCGGCAGCGGAGGTACGTGTTCGCGTCGCCGAAGTAGTCCTCGTAGGCGGCGCCGTGCGGCGTCGCGTATTCCGTGATATCCTCGAAGCGGCACTCCGAACAGCGCAGGCTCTTGATGCAGACCGATTGGGCCGGACGGGACTTCTCCCACACGCTCCAGACGGCGACGTCGCCCACGTCGCCGCGACGGTCCTGCCCGCCGGTGATGCGGAACGTGTCAACTCCCGTCTTCGCGATCTCGATGCCGTCGCGGAAGCGCATCGGGTTCTTCAGCTCCCAATCCCCCTTGCCATAGACCTGGATGGGCCAGCACCCGCCATCGCCCTTCTCCCCCTTATCGGGAATCGGATAGCCGTCGATGACCTTCACGTCCCATGCCCCGTCCGCATCGGTCTTCGTGATGACCGCCTGCGTGAACGGCAGGTCGGCGTAGTCGATCGTCAGGTTCTTCAGCGTCACGCGCGCGCAGTCCTCCAGATCGAGCATCCGCGTCTTCACCGTGCCGACGAACTTCGAGCCGCCGAAGTCGATCACGGCGTCCTTGACGCCCTTCAGCCGCAGGTAGGCCGTCTGCCCGAACGCGGGCGTGAGCCAGTACTCGGCCTTCGGCAGCGTGACGCGGCGCTCGCCGCGCGCGAGCGCGTCTGTTATGAACGCGATCGGATCGGGGCAGACGCGCTGCGCCTTCACGGCGCGGTCGTAGCCGCCGTCCAGCGTGAGCGTCTGGTCTCCGCCCGGTCGCCAGCCGTGCGTCTCGCCCTGCACGTAGGTTATCTTCTTCGGCACCGGGAGCGCGCTGTAGAGCGCGGCGAGCGAGGACGGCGGGCTCACGTAGTCGCCCAGCCCCGCGAACTCGATCGCCACCGGGCACGCCACGCGCCGCGCCGCGAAGACGAGGTCGTAGTACGCGAGCGCAGGCGCGTCCGTCTTGGGGCGGTAGGTGGACTTGAGCCGGCCAAGCGTGTCCTGGCCCGTCCAGTCGCAGCCCCACGTGCCGTTCGTGACAAGGCGCGTCACCTTGTGGAAGCGCGAGGCCGCCATGATCGCCTGCCAGCCGCCCTGGCTGCTTGCGGAAACCTCCAGCGTCCGTCCGTCCCACTCCGGCAGCGTCACGAGCCACTGGAGATGGCGAATCGCGCGCATCGCCACGCCCTTCCAGTAGCTCGTCTCGCGGTCGACGTTCGACTCGGGATCCATCCCGTAGCCGTAGCCCGGCTTCGCGATGGACTTGAAGAAGCCTTTGATATAGTCCTCGCCCCGACCGAGGTCGTACCCGTTCACGTTGATTTCCATGCGGATCCGGTCGTGCGGACCACCCGTCGGCACGGGCATCTCCTCCGTCGCCGCACCCCGGTAGCAGGCGAGGACCGGCATCCGGTTCGCCGCGCTCGCCGCGACGGGCACCGTGAGGTAGCCCGTCACGGGGCGTGGTCCGGCGCAGGCGATCCTCACCGCGTAGAGGCGGACCGCCTTGTCCGCGCAGGGGATCTCGCGGCGTTCGGCGGCGACCGGCACGGCGGCAAGCTCCTTCTCGACCGACTGCCAAAAGGCCTCATAGTCCGCCGGTTCCTTCCCGCCCTTCACGGCATACGGCGCGACACCCGCGCCGCCCTGGAAGAAGACGCGCTTCTCCCACTTGTGGTTTTTGGGCACGCGTTTGCCGTCCTTCGTGACGACGTTCGCCTCTATGCAGACAAACCCCGGACTGTCGCTCTTCGTGCGCAAAACGAACGGCTCCTTCACGGGCAGGGGCGCACGCCCTTTCTCCACGACGCCGTCGTCGCCGCGTCGCTCCCAGTCGAGGAAGTAGGTGTCGGCGGGCACGGCGTTCGTCATCCCCTCCAAGACGAGCGAAAACGACATCTCCTCGCCCGGCTCGTAGAACATCCTGCCGCCCGGGGTCGTGCCCCGAATCAGCGTCGAATCCCAGTCCAGCGCGCCGGCGGACAAAGCCGCCAGCACGCCTAGCATCAACAACTTCAGTCTCATCAGCGGACCTGCTTCTTATCGGAGTATGACGGCCATGCCAGCCGACTTCAGATACCATTTGTTGCTTGTACGGCGCCAGAACCAACGGCGATTGTCCAATCCCGCGACAGCGGCAAAATCGCCCGTCACGGATCCTTCCACCCGCAAGACCTCATAATGCGCGCCGCGCTTCAGATTCCCGATATTCCGCACCTCGACGCGCACGTTCTCGCCCAGCGCGAGGTTGCCCTTGATCACGATCGGCTCCAGCGTCGTCCCGCCCTGCGCGTCGATCACAAACGTGCCGCCCAGGGCGACGTCACCCGTGAATGTGGCTCCCTGCGCGCCGGCCAACGTCAATCCGGAGGATGGCGCGAATGCCGGCTCCGTCTCGGCGGGCGGCTGTCCGTCCGTCCACGCCGCGCCCTTCCACTTCGCGACGAGGTACCGCTCCACACGCGTCATCTCGTCGTCCGTCAACGCGCGGTCGTACGCGACGACCTCGCCGACAGCCCCCACGAACGCGCCATTGTAGGTGTAGGCGCCCAGCGCTGTCGGGTTCTTGTCGCTGCCGCGATCCGCCAGGACGGCCGCGAGGTCGGGATGGTTCGCGGGGTCGAGCCGCGTCGCGAGGACGCGCACCTGTCCCGCGCCCAGCGTCAGCGCGTCGTCGCGGCAGACCATGCCGTCCAGCGACACGTAGTCGCCCGCGCCGCCATAGCGGACGCCGCCGCTCACGCCCTCGACCGTCGCCGCGCTGTTGCCGGCGCGGAATCCGCGATCGACGCCGTAGACGCCCCAATAGCCCGCGCAATTGACGGTCTGGGAAGCCGCCAGCGCCAGGAACACCGTCTGGACGGGGCTGGTCTTGTCCGCCTTCAGGACGGCCGTCGGCACGCCGTTCGCGTCTTCCACCGCCGGGAAACTCACGCCGGGGCGTCCGTCCATCGACGACTCACCGTAGGTCGGCTTCTGGCTACCGGCCGAAAAGAGCCCTCTTGCGGACGAGGAGACGCGGCTCAGCCACCCCGTCACGCAATTCGACGCATTGAGGAGGATCGTTTCGCGCCGGCCCGCGTCGCACCAGTAGGCAAGGCCGTTCGTCGGCGGCGCAAGGACGTGCGTCCCCGCCGCGACAGTGCCGCCCGCGACGACGAGCGTCGCGCCCGCGTCGAACCGCGCGCCGACCGCCGAGTCGCCCGCGACAGACAGCGTGACCGGGCCGCCCACGACGCCGTCGAACGCGGCTTTGTCCGTGACCGTCACCGTCGCGGCGACGGCGGACGAGTTCGTGATCGTTCCGGAGCCTTCCAGCGCGGCCACCGTGACCGGGCAGCCGTTCAGGTCGAGCGTCGCGCCCGCCGCCACGTGCAGCGTCGTCTCGGCGGACAGATGCCCGTCGGGATCGACCGTCTCATGCACCGTCCGACCAAGCCACTTCTCGGCGAGGTAGTTCTCCACGAGACGCGTCTCGCTCTCGCTCAGCACGCGGTCGAAGCACAGGATCTCGCAGTAGTCGCCGTCGAAGTGGCGGGCGCTCTCCTTGTACCAGCCGATGGCCGGCAGGAGTTCCGCGCTTCCCGTCTTTGACGTTCCGCCCCACGAGAGCGTGGTCGCCCAGTCGTCGCGGTCATGGTAAAGCGTCAGGATATGGGGCTTGCCGGCATCGACCGCCGTGTCCTTCTTGACGGCGCCGTCCATGCGCAGACCTCCGGCGTTGCGCGTCTCGATCGTCCAGTTCCCGGACTCCGTCTCGTACTGCGAGGCGTCACCGTTCAGCCGCTGGCCATAATCCCTGCCGCTGTCGCCGATCAGGCCGCCCATGGCCACGGCGCTGTTCACGCGCGCCACGACAAAGAGCGTCCGGTGCGTGGCTTTCGCGTCGGCGACGAGCTGGTCGGCCGTGCCGTCGACGCTCCGCGTGCTGACCACATTGTGGCCGTTCACCTTCCCGGTCTTGCCCCACGTCGGCGAACCCGCCTTCGCGGTAAAGGCGGAAACCGCCGAGCCGCCGCGCGCCTTCCACTTCGTGATGACGCCCGACGCGTCCTTCTCGAAGTCCTCTTCGCGCGAGGCGTCGAACCAGTAGGCGAGGGACTTGGAGAAGCGCGGATCGTCCACGAGCTTCAGCGTGCCCTGGGCGACCGTCGTCGCGCCCGTGTTCGTCCGCGCGGCGCGCGGCAGCTCCAGCGTGCCCGCGCCCGTCTTCGTGAACGCGAGCGTCCCGGCGCCGTCTGCGAGCGGCAGGGCGAACGTGCCGTCCGCCGCGTTGCCGACGACGAGTTCCGCGCCGGCCGCGCTGGCCTCCACGCTGTCCTTGCCGATCTTATCGTCCGACGCGCCCGCCGCGTTCACCGAGCCGAACGC
>DJRS01000053.1 GCA_002440145.1 Verrucomicrobia bacterium UBA6354 | reverse complement strand
GCCTATGCCGTTGCGCCGGAACCGCGACACACTTCTTCCTTGGAAGCAAACGTCGCTGGGCAGCAAAGACGGCGCGCCTCCACTGCCGCCCGAACGGCAAGGGATCCTTTGGTCGCCCCGCAGGGGAATGCGGGTCCTGCCGCAAAAAAGGGTGCAAAAGGGCGCATTCTCCATTTCCTGCATTCTCTGTACGGACAACGCACGGTCAACGTTCCGTCAGTGGCTTCGCGAACGCGCTTTTATCTGGATGCGAACGCCGGCCAACGCGGAAAACTTTTTGCCGTCGGGTGCGCACAGTCCGCCAAAATATGATATAATATGTCCCCAGATAAGGAGTGCTATGAGCGAAGTAACCGATTTAGAAAGGCGCCACAGCGCCGCCCACATGACGGCGCGTGCGATTATGAATTTGTTCGACGACGTGCAGGTTGACATCGGCCCGGCGACGGACGAGGGTTTCTACTACGATTTCGACCTGCCGCACCGCCTTTCGCCGGAGGATTTCCCCAAGATCGAGGCGGAAATCGCCCGCCTGATCGCCCTGGACGAGCCTTTCGTCCAAAAGACGGTCACGCGCGCGGAATGCGAGAAGCTCCTGGCCGGGCAGAAGTACAAGCTCGAGCGCCTGGCGGACATCCCCGAAGGCGAGCCGATTACGGTCTACTCGGTCGGCGATTACGTCGAGATGTGCCGCGGTCCGCACGTGCAGCATGCCAAGCAGATCGGCGTCGTGAAACTGACCCGCGTGGCCGGCAGCTACTACCGCGGCGACGAGAAGAACAAGATGCTCCAGCGCGTCTACGGCATCGTGGCGAAGGATCAGGCCGAACTCGACGCCATCCTCGCGCGCGAAGAAGAGGCCAAAAAGCGCGACCACCGCCTCCTGGGCAAGCAGCTGGAACTGTTCACCATCACGGAGCAGGTCGGTCCCGGGCTCGTGCACTGGCTCCCGAAGGGCGCGCGCATCCGCGTGGCGATAGAGGAATACTGGCGCAAGAAACACTACGAGGCCGGCTACGAGATCGTCTATACGCCCCATGTGGGCCGCTCGGTCCTCTGGCAGACGTCGGGGCATCTGGGCTTCTACAAAGACGGCATGTTCCCCTGCATGAAGGTCCAGGAGGGCTCGGGCAACGACGCCTATATAGAGGAGTACTACGTCAAGCCGATGAACTGCCCGTTCCACATCCAGGTCTACCAGTTCAAGAAGCGCAGCTACCGCGACCTGCCGATGCGCTTGGCCGAGCTCGGCACGGTGTACCGCTACGAGAAGGACGGCGTGCGCCACGGGCTTTTCCGCGTGCGCGGCTTTACGCAGGACGATGCGCACATCTTCTGCACGCCCGAGCAGATCGTGCAGGAAATCAAGGATACGGTCGAGTTCGCCAAGAGCATGCTCGGGAAGTTCGGCTTCCACGACATCCAGGCCTATCTCTCGACGAAGCCCGCGAAGGCGGTGGGCGACCCCGCCCGCTGGGATCAGGCGACGGAATCCCTGCGCCAGGCCCTGGAGCAGGAAGGCATGACCTACGAGATCGACGAAGGCGGCGGCGCGTTCTACGGTCCGAAGATCGACATGAAAATCAAGGACGCGCTGGGCCGTCCGTGGCAGCTGGGCACGGTGCAGTTCGACTTCAATCTGCCCGAGCGCTTCGATCTGACGTATGTCGGCGCGGACGGCAAGGAGCACCAGCCCTACATGGTGCACCGCGCGCTGTTGGGGTCGATCGAGCGCTTCTTCGGCATTCTCATCGAACATTACGCGGGCGCGTTCCCGCTTTGGCTCGCGCCGGAACAGGTCCGCGTGCTGCCGATTTCCGAGAAGGCGCTCGACTACGCGAAGAAGGTGCAGGCGGCGTTGCGCGCGGAAGGTTTCCGCGTCGACGTGGACGCCTCGCCCGACAAGCTCGGGGCGAAGATCCGCGAAGCGGCCATCCAGAAGGTCCCGTACCAGATCGTGGTGGGGCCGCGCGACGAGGCGGCCGGGCAGATCTCGGTCCGTTCCCGCGCGGACGGCGATTTGGGCGCGATGAAGGTCGCGGATCTCGTGACGCGTCTCAAAGCGGAACTCGAGGCCTGAGGCACGCATGACGGCGATTGTCGACTACAAGGCGGGCAATCTGACGAGCGTCAAGCTCGCCTTCGCCGCGCTGGGAGCCGAGGCGAAGGTGACGCGCGATCCGCGGACAATCGCCGCGGCGGACCGCGTCGTTTTCCCTGGCGTGGGCGCCGCGAAGAGCGCGATGGCGAATCTCGCCGCGCTCGGGCTGACGGAAGCCGTCCGCGCCGCGGCGCTTTCGGGCAAGCCGTTCCTCGGCATCTGTCTCGGGATGCAGATCCTTTTCGAGCACAGCGAGGAGGACGGCGGCGTGGATCTTCTGGGCGTTCTGCCGGGGAAGGTGCGCCGCTTCCCCGACGTGCCCGGCTTCAAGGTGCCGGAAATCGGCTGGAACCAGGTGAACGGCAAGACGGACTACTACTTCGTCCACTCGTATTATGCCGAGAAGGGTCCCTACACCGTCGGGACGACCGACTACGCCGGGCTGACGTTCACGAGCGCGGTGCGCAAGGGCAATCTGACGGCGTACCAGTTCCATCCCGAGAAATCGGGGCGGGCGGGCCTCGCGCTCCTCAAGGAGTTCCTCTCATGTTGACCAAGCGTGTCATCCCCTGCCTGGACGTGCGCAAGGGGCGCGTCACCAAGGGCGTCAAGTTCAAGAACAACGTGGATTTGGGCGACCCCGTCGAAATGGCGGTCGCCTACTCGGACGGCGGGGCGGACGAGCTCGTCGTCTACGACATCACCGCTTCCGCCGAGCGCCGGCCCATCGATATCGGCATGGTCGCCGCGGTCGCGCAGGCCGTGCGCATCCCGTTCGCCGTCGGCGGCGGCATTGCGTCCGTCGCGGATATGGAGCGCGTCATTCTGGCTGGCGCCGAGAAGATCTCCGTCAACTCGCTCGCCGTGCGCAATCCGCAGATCATCGCCGAAGGCGCCGCGGCGTTCGGCCGCCAGTGCGTCGTGCTGGGGATGGACCCCGTGCGAAGCGCGAAATGCCCGAGCGGATACGAGAT
>DJRS01000103.1:519-3460 GCA_002440145.1 Verrucomicrobia bacterium UBA6354 | reverse complement strand
TGGACGCCAGAGAAGCTGTCCGCCTTCCGGCTGGAAAACGGGCTCGACGGGAAGAAGCTTCTCGTGTTCTGCTCGGCGCTGCGACCGAAAGTGCGGCTGGACGTCCTGCTGCAGGCCCTGGCGGCGGGACGGCTCGCCGTGCGCAAGGACGTCGTCCTGGCCGTCATCGGGGCGGGCGAGATGGAAGCGGTGTACAAGAAAACGGCGCAGGAACTGGGCGTCGCTTCGCGCGTGCGCTGGCTGGGGGCGATGCAAAACCAGATGGCGATGGCGCCGTGGTTCCTTTCCGCGAAGCTCTTCGTCTACCCGGGTTCCATCGGACTCAGCATCCTGCACGCGTTCAACTACGGCCTCCCGGTGATTACGCACGGCAACGCCGCGCACCAGATGCCGGAATTCGAGGCCCTGAAGGACGGCGCGAACGGACACTGCTTCAAGGAGGGCGACGCCGCGGACTTGGCGGAAAAGATCCTTTCCGTCGTGGATGACGAAAAGAAGCTGTCCGCCCTTGCCGGGAACGCCCGGGAGACCGCCTCGCACTACACGATGGACCAGATGGTCTCCAATTTCGCCGAGGCGATCGAAGCCACGCGGCGGGATTGCGAGGAATAGGAGCGGAACATGTACAAAATAGCCTTGGTACTGCCTTATTTCGGTCCCTTCTCGAACTATTTCCCCTTTTTCCTCGCGAGTTGCGCGCAGAACAAGACGGTCGATTTCCATGTCTTCACCGACCAGCAACTGCCGGGCGCGGCGGAAAACATCGTCGTGCATCCGTGCACATTCGGCCAATTTGCGGAAAAGATTGGACGGGCGTTCGATTTCCCGATTCCGCATCTGCAGCGTCCCTACAATCTGTGCGACTTCAGACCGGCCTACGGGCTGGCCCTGCAAGAAGAACTGAAGGACTATGATTTCTGGGGACATTGCGATTGCGATTTGATATTCGGGAATATCCGCGCATTCTTCCCGGACGAGCTCCTCGGCCAATACAACCGCCTGCTGAGGCGCGGGCACTTGACGCTCTACCGCAATGTGGAGTCCGTCAACACCTTCTTCATGCGCCGGGTGGCGGGCGTTCCGTATTACAAGGATGTCTACCAATCCTCCCCTGAAAAGATCTGGAGTTTCGACGAGGCGGGCGGGACGGCCTTGCAGTGGATGAAACAGGCGCCGGAGGCCCTGTATGACGAAATCGTGTTCGACGACATCGGGTGGCTCCGGAAGGAATTCGTTTCCTCGCAAAAGGCGAATCTGGGATTGGACAAAGGGAAGAAGTTCTTTACTTTCCGCAAATCCGGGCTTGAACTTTTCCGCCAATATCTGGACGAGAAGACGGGAAAAGTCGAGGAAGAAGCGACCTGCTACGCCCACTTCCAGAAGCGTCCGTTCAAGGTGAATACGTCTGACACGACGGAGTATCTCATCGTTCCCAATTCGTTCGAGCCGGTGCGGGAGATTTCCCTGTCCGAGCGGCGGAAGCTCGCGGGGGGGCTCTACCTCTATCCGTTGAAAATACGATGGAATAATCTGAAGCGAAAGATAAAGAACATCAAAGGCTAGAGGGATCTGGAATGAAGCGACTTTTGCTGATCAATCCGGTGTGCGGGATTCTGTCGACGGGGCGGATCTGCGCCGACATCGCCCGGGAATACGAGGCGAAAGGCTGGGAGGTCAAAATCGCCTATGGGCGACGCGGGGAGGTTCCGGACAGGTTCCGCAAGTATGCCGTCCGCATAGGGAACATGGTCGGGGTCTATCTTCACGCCCTGATTTCGCTGATTTTCGGCTACCACGCAACCGGCTGGTGCTCTTTGTGGGCGACGAAGCGATTCGTCAAGTGGGCGGAGAAATGGAATCCGGACGTGCTTTGGCTGCACAATCTGCATGACAACTACATCAATGTGGTCGAGCTGTTCAGATGGATAAAGACGCGTCCGGGCATGCGCGTGCTCTGGACGCAGCATGATTTCTGGGCCATGACGGGTTGTTGTTGTTATACCGGCGCGTGCGAACGGTGGAAAGAGGGGTGTGCGCATTGCCCGCCTGGGACGAAAGAGCGGCGGCGAGGCCTCTTCGGCGGCAGTGAAGGGCGCGAGTTCCAAACCAAGAAAAAGGCGTTTCTCGGCGTGAAGGATATGACGCTGATTTGCCCGTCCAAATGGCTGGCGAATCTGTTCGAGAGAAGCTATCTGTCTTGCTATCCGATAAAAGTCGTCAAAAACACGATCGACACGCGCGTCTTCAAGCCGACCCCCGGCGACTTCCGGGCGCGCAGGAGGCTTGAGGGAAAGAAGATAATTCTGGGCGTGGCGGGATTCTGGGAAACGCCGACAAAGGGATTCGACGATTTTCTGGCGTTGTCTAAGTTGATTGACAAGGATACGCGGATTGTCCTTGTGGGATTGACGCCGAAACTGATGAAGAATCTGCCGGACAATGTCATCGGACTGGGGCGGACGAACAGCGCCGAGGAGCTGGCTTCGATCTATACGACGGCCGATGTTTTCTTCAATCCCACGCAGCTGGACAATTTTCCGACGGTGAATTTGGAAGCCGCCGCCTGTGGCTGCCCGATTGTGACGTATGATTCCGGGGGCTGTCCCGAGACCGTGGAGGGTTACGCCAAGGCGGAAGTCCTTTCGGGCGCCGAGAAGTGTCCGGCCGGGTTCTTGCGGGCCGCCAAAAGGAGGGGCTTCCTGTGATTCACATGTGTGGCGACGCCTTTTGTAGGTTGGTGGTGCTGTTGCGGGACATCGGTGACGGACGGGACAGACGGGACGCGGAAAGGCGTGCGGCGGTCGCGTCCGTCGCGGTTGTCCCGGGGAGAACGCGCCATGGGTGAGGCGCCGGCGATCGTCCTGCCGCACGGCGGCTACCGGCGCCTGATCGTCTACCGCAAGAGCGTGGCGATCTACCAGGGCACGGTGGCGTTTTGCCG
>DJRS01000103.1:0-447 GCA_002440145.1 Verrucomicrobia bacterium UBA6354 | reverse complement strand
GCAAGCAGAACATCGCCGAGGGGAGCGCGGCCTCGGGCACCTCGAAGGAGACGGAAATCAAGCTGACGAACGTGGCGCGCGCGACCCTAGACGAACTCATGGAAGACTATCTCGACTGGCTCCAGGCGCACGGCGCCGCGGAATGGCCCTCGGACGACACGCGGCGTCTCGCGGCGCGCGATTTCGCGAAAGAACACGCCGACTGGGCGGACTGGGAGCCGCTTTTCGCGACGCGCCCGCCCGAGACGCTGGCGAACCTGATGCTCACGCTCTGCCACCAGACGCGCTATCTGCTCGACAAGATGATCGCCGCGCAGGAGGCGGACTT
Source organism: Verrucomicrobia bacterium UBA6354 (assembly GCA_002440145.1). GTDB lineage: Bacteria > Verrucomicrobiota > Kiritimatiellia > RFP12 > UBA1067 > UBA1067. Next base: position 119 of record DJRS01000103.1, on the reverse strand, counting down.
CAAGAAGCACGGCGGCGTCCGCGAGCGCATGCACGCCGCACGCGCCGCGGCGCGGGGCGAAGCATGGGACAAGAGCGTCTATTCCCGGCTCGACGCGGCGGCGGACCCCGCCGAACTGG
>DJRS01000060.1 GCA_002440145.1 Verrucomicrobia bacterium UBA6354 | reverse complement strand
TACCCAAATGACCGCGGTCTTTCAACCAAGAGACCGCGGTCTCTTGAAGTTCTGTTGCGCATCCGGCGCAGATGTGGTATGCTACACCCTGTTGTCTATCCCTTGAGCCGGCCGCCGGCCGCGGGGGAGGGCCTGTAATAAGGAGAGAGATATGGAAGCCGAAAGTCCGATAAAATACCGCGTCATTCAAGTGAAACATCCCGGGACGGGCAAGAGATTGCTGCGTCCTGTGGTGGTGGAACGTCCGCTCTATTCCCTGTCGCGCGCGGTGGAGTTCGCGCTGCAAAGCGGCTATATCCGCGGACAGAAGTACGATGCGATCGGCACGATCCTGGGCTTTCTGGAGGCGGTCAAGTATCTGGACCGGCAGGGCAACGCGGTCGTCATAGACGACTGACTGCGTTTCCACGGCGAGCTGACGGGGTACGTCGACGGGGAAACGCGGCGGCTCGGTCCCGAAAGCGTACGGCACACCGTCCGGATGGGTGAGCGCCGAGCCACCGTCCGAAAGTGGTCTTCCCGGCAATCCAAGGTCCTTCCGTTTTCGTTCTCCTTCTCTCTCTCTCCTCGCCCGGACGACCTGTCCCGGGTGTCTCACGACATGATACACTTTTCGCGCCTGAAACTCTCGTTTGTATGTACGGCGCATTTTTGGTATAATTCTCACCTGCAGATTTCAACTGAAGGAATTATGACAATGGCTGACATGGAAACACTGGCGACGCAACTCAATGCGTTTGCGGAAAATAAAGAGTTTGAAGGAGCCTTCGCGTTCGTGCGCGAAAAGCAGGCGGAGCTGGGCAAGGCTTTGCGGCCGACCGGCATACGCGACGCGTTGAAGAAGACGACGGACGACCGGACGATCCTTTCATTCCTGGATAGCGTCGGGTTCGGCGCCGCGCCTTTGGACAAGGCTCTGGGCGCTCTCGAGAAGTTGGTCGGTTTCCAGCCCGGCGCACGCGTGCTCAACGGCACGTGGGGGCTCGGGCTCGTCAAGCGCGTGGACTATTTCTACAAGCGCATCACGGTGGATTTCAAGACGAAGAAGGGCCACCAGTTCACGTACGCCGCGGCCATCGACATGTTGCAGCGCGCGCCGGAGAACCACGTGCTGGTTCTGGCGCAGGCCGACCCTGCGCGCGTCGAAGGGCTTCTGAAGGAACATCCGGGCGAATTCGTCAAGCTCGTTCTCTCGAGCTACGGCGACATGCCGCTCGCGCGTCTCGAGTCGACGATCGTTTCCAACGGCTTTGTCAAGGCGGTCAACTGGAAGGCGTTCTGGGACAAGGCGCGCCAGGAACTGCGCCGCGACCGCCTGGTCGAGGTTCCGGCGCGCCGGACGGATCCCCTGCGTCTGCGCCAGTCGGCCGAGGAATATGGCGACAACTGGTTGACCGCTTTCGCGCACGAGACGGATCCCAAGCTCATTCTGGCGGCTGTGCGCGCGTTCGCCGCGCAGGAGAACCGTTTCAAGGCGGCTCCGGAAGACGTGAAGAACAAAATCGGCGAGCGTCTCGCCTTCGCGGTCACCGCGGCGCGGCTTGTGGACGATGCGCTCTATGCGCGTTTGGCCTGTCTGGCGACCCAATTGGGCTATGCGACGCCGCGTGCGGAGGAAATGCGCGAGTATCTCTGGCAGCGCAAGCGCTTCATCAAGGCCGCGGCTGAATTGCCGGCGCGCGAGGTCGGCCAGATGATCCGTTTCCTCGCCAACGACGATGCGTCCAAGGCCCGGCTCTACGCGGCGATTCCCGACCTGTGCTATGCCGCGGTGGACGAAATCGTCAAGGCGTTCGGCGCGGAAGACGCGAATTTGCGTGCGGCGATCGGCACCTGCATGCGGGCGCCCGCCGCGCCAGCCACGCTGACGACGCTCCTGGCCGGGCGCTATCAGACCTATCAAGGCTGGACGGAGCTGCCCTCGTACGCGACGATCCTGTCGCATGCGATAGCCTTGGGCGAAGGGCGCCAGAGCGGCGAAGCCCTGCGCCTGCAGAACATGGTCCGCCGTCTGTTCGCGGACACCAAGTGGCTTTCGGGCGTGTTCGACATGCTTTCGCCTGCGGATCGCGTCCTTTTCTTCGAGCGTTTCCAGGCCTCCATCGCCTGGGATCCGTCGACGCACCACGCGCTTGTCGTGCGGATGACGCACGTGTGCCCCGAGCTCGAGAGGCATCTCGTCAAGGCCGAGAAGAAGCGCGAATACGCGCGCGAGACGTCGTACCGCAGCTATGCGTTCAAGAAGGCCGAGTACCTCAAGCTCATCAACGAAGACATGCCGGCGAACGTCAAACGCATCGAATTCGCGAAGGGCTTCGGCGACCTCTCCGAAAACGCCGAATACCAGTACGCGAAGGACGAACAGCGCGCGCTCATGCAGAAGCAGACGCTCATGCAGGCGGATCTTGAAGCCGTCAAGCCGTCCGATTTCGCCTCCGCCGAGACGAGCGAGGTCATGCCGGGAGTGGAAGTCGTCGTCGAGACCCCGGCGGGCGACAAGACCTACGCCATCCTGGGCGAGTGGGACAACGACATCGAGAAGAACATCCTTTCGATGAAGACGCAGCTCGCGCAGAACATGCTGGGCAAGAAGGTCGGCGACAAGTTCGAGCTTCCGGGCGCGGAGAACGACCGTCGCCTGGCGTCGGTCAAGGAGATCCGTCCGCTCGGCGCCGCGGTGCGCGAATGGATGCGTCTGCCCGCCGGCATGCAGATATGACCGATACGGCGTCCGCGCGTGCGGGTTTGCGTGCGCGGACGTGAATCTGAACGGACAAGAAAGGAGTCCCTGCCATGATCAAGAAAGTAGTGAAGAAGACCGCCGTTGGCAAGGCTGAAAACGCCAAGAAGGCTTCCCCTGCGCCGAATCGGGTCCCGCCGCGCATCATCAAGCGTCCCGCCGCGCCGGCCAAGCGCGAAAAGGAGACGGAGATCCTCGCGATGAACGAAGACGACGCCATGGCGTTCGCGATGTCCATCGCGGAGGAGATGAAGCGCGCTTCGCGCAAGACGGAAGACACCTATCCCGGGGCGGACATCCGCCTGCCGCGGCGTCCGACGACCCGCACGAAGGGGACGGATTCCGTGCAGTTTCCGCCGGCGGACCTGGCCGAATTCCGCAAACGTCTCCTTGAGGCGCGTGCGCAAGCGCTTACGGGCGTCGACGCGATGAAAGCGACGGGGTTCAACGAGTCCGAGGACCACGAGGCGGACGGCGGCGACGGCACCAACCAGACGCTCCGGCTGCAGGCGCTCGGCCAAATGGGGGCCATCAACCGGACGATCCGGCAGATCGAGGAAGCCCTGCACCGCATCGACGACGGCACGTACGGCGTCTGCACGGTCTGCGGACAGCTCATTCGCAAGCAGCGCCTTCTGAACCAGCCGTTCGTGCTCACGTGCATGGAGTGCCAGACGGAAATGGAACGCGAAAAGAACCGCGGACGGTGAGGACTTTCGCGCGCGTATTTGCCGTAGTCGCCAACCTCGTGTTGCTGGACGCGGTCACGAAGGAGTGGGCCGCGGCGAAGCTGAAAGGCGCCGCGTCCCGCCCGGTCGTCCCCGGATTCTTCGATCTGGCCTATGTCGAGAACCGGGGATGCGCCTGGGGACTGTTCCAGCACCATGTCTGGCCACTCGCTCTGGCGGGGATTGCCGCGCTTGTCTTTCTGGTCTGGAAACGGCGGGAAATCTTCCATGTCGACGCGTCCGGCTGGCGACGCCGGTGCGGCGCGGCGTGCGAGTGCATACTCTATGCGGGGATCGCCGGGAATCTCATCGACCGCGTTTTTCGCGGTTATGTCATCGACTTTCTCGATTTTCACTGGGGCGGCGCCCATTTCCCCTGCTTCAACGTCGCCGACGTCTGCATTTCCGTCGCGGCGATGCTGCTGATCCTGCTGTCGCTGACGGCCGGACGCGCAGTCCGGAAGGCATGAAGCGCGCGGTCTATATTCTCGCCGGACCCACGGCCAGCGGAAAGAGCGCGCTTTCGGCGGAACTGGCGCGGGAGATGGGCGCGCGCATCTTGAGCGCGGATTCCATGCTGGTCTACAAAGGCATGGATATCGGCACGGCCAAGCCCGGAGCGGACGAAATCGCCGAATTCGGCATGGGAGGCGTCGATATCGTGACGCCGGCCGAGGAGTTTTCCGCCGGCGCCTGGCTGCGTGCGGCTTCCGCGTGGATCCGGACGGTTCCGGCGGAGACGCCCGTCATCGTCGTCGGGGGGACGGGGCTCTATTTCTCGGCCCTTCTGCGCGGGCTGGACCGCGCCTGGGTCAAGCCGCCGCCGGTCTACCCGGTCGTGCGCATAGACCGCGCGGTTGTGCGCGCGCGCATCGCCGCGCGCCTGGACGACATGTTCATGCAGGGGCTCGAGGAGGAAAAGCGGCGTTTGCGCGAACGGTATCCGGTCTGGTCGCGCACGGCCTCGTTGGCCATAGGCTACCGCGAAGGGGACGATCGCGCGAAGATACTGACGCGGACGTGCCAGCTTGCGAAACGGCAGGATACCTGGTTCCGCCATCAGGCCCGGCCCCTCTACGTCGAACCCGAGAAAGAGTCCGTACGGGCGTGTTGGCGGGAATACGGTCCCTGGCAAGTCGAATTCGGAGAATCATGCGAAAGAAACTGATTTTGGCGAGCGGAAGTCCGCGGCGCGCGAAGATATTGGCGTCCCTCGGCATCCCCTTCGAGGTCGTGCGCACGGACGCCGAGGAGGTGTCCTGGCCGCACGATCCCGTGCGCACCGTCGAAGAGAACGCCCGTGCGAAGGGCGCCGCGGCGCGCAAGCTGTTCCCTTCGCCGGACGTGGACATCCTTTCGGCCGACACCATCGTCTGGCATGCCGGGCGCATCTACGGCAAACCGCGCGATCTGGACGAGGCGCGGCGGTTTCTGGGGGAACTGAGCGGGAACACCCATGTCGTCTACACGGCCGTCGCGCTCAACGGGGCCGTGCGGGTAGAAGAATCGCACGTGACATTCCGCAAGCTGACGGACGCCCTGCTGGAAGACTACGTCGCGCGCGTGCGTCCGACGGACCGCGCCGGAGCCTACGATATCGACGAAAGCGGCGACTTGATCGTGTCGCATTGGGAAGGGAGCTACGAGAACATCATGGGGCTCCCCGTCGAACCTTTGCGGGAATGGGGGCTCGTCTAGAACGTTCCGCCCGGAGTGCCGGTTCCGCATTCCGCGGGTTGCCGCGTCTCGCCCATGGGAAACCGCCGCGAATTATGATATAATCCTAACCCTATGAGATCGCTTTCCGTATTGTGGATACATCAGCCCGCCGCGGACGATGCGCGGCGCATGCCGGCAGTCGAGTACGGGATGTCGGACGCTTTCCGCGAATTCTGCGGGGACGCCTACAACGTGCGCATGCCGCTGGAGTATCCGCCGCTCAAACTGACGACGGTGTCCTCCCCCGAGGATTTGCCCCGCGCGGTGTTCAACGGCGGTTCCCGCCGCAGGGGTCTGACGGACTGCGGGCAGGAGCTTTGCCTTCTTTTGATAGACGACGTCTTTTTCGGCGCGAACGTGGGCACGCTGAGTCTGCGCGCCTGGCTGCGCATCTTCCTGCCGACTTTGCCCCGGGTCGTCATCGTCTATCCCGGGCATGACGCCGTGGCGGTCCCCCAGCGGCGCTGGACGAAGAAGCCGGCGTGCATCTTCGAGGAGCCCGCGCGCAACCACGACCGGCTTGTCCATCTCTTCAAATCTTTCTGGATGCCGCGTTTCTGGTACGCCCTGAAGCAATACGTGCAGGTCAAGGCGGGGACGAACTGGCACACGCCCGGCCATTCGGGCGGAAACGCCTTTGCCGCGTCGCCGTTCCTGCGCGGATACTACGAAGCGTTCGGTTCGATGATTTTCCGCTCGGACCTGTCCGTCTCGGTGGAGTCGCTGGGGGATCTTTCCAGCCCCGAGGCGCGCACGCCGCTTTCCGAGGCGCAGAAACTCTCGTCAGAGATATTCGGCACGGCGCTCAGTTGCTACGTCACGAACGGCACGTCGACCTCCAACAAGGCGATGCTCATGACGCTCCTCAAACCCGGCGAAACCGTGTTCGTCGACCGCAACTGCCACAAGTCCGTGCATCACGCCATCGTCATGTCCGGCGCGGTGCCGCATTACCTGCCGTCCCGGTGGAACGCGCGGCTGGGCGTGTGGGGGCCTGTTTCGCTGCGCGCCATCGAACGCGAGCTCGACGCCGTGTCCGTCCGGCCGAAACTGCTCGTTTTGACGACCTGCACCTACGAAGGCGTGCTGTATCCGGTCTGGGAGGTGGCGCGGCTCTGCGAACAGCGCGGCATTCTCTTCTATGCGGACGAAGCCTGGGCGGGGTATCTCAGTTTCCATCCCTACTATACCTATGGCGAGACGGATTCCGGGAACATCCGCCGCTACAACGCCGTAAACGGCTACAGCGGAGCCCATTTTGCGGTGCAGTCCACCCACAAGACCATGGCGGCGTTCTCGCAGGCTTCGATGATCCATGTTTCGACGGGATTCAAGAAACTGCTGGAGGAGGACGCCTCCCCGCAGTTCCGGTGGCTCCGCCGGCGTTTCGCCCTGCATGGACACGGGTCGTACGAGAAGTTCGTGCACGACTTGCGCGAAATGCTGCGCTATTGGCATTCGACCTCGCCGCACTACCCGTTTCTGGCGACGCTCGACATCGCCGGCGTGCAAATGCGCCTGGAAGGCATGAAACTCCTGGATGAACGTCTGCGCTGGGTCGCGGCGTTTCGCGCCCGCGTCGCGGCGGAATGCGGGATCGCCGAATCGGACGCCTTCGCCAATCTGTCCGAAATAGCGGGAGGGGCCGGCTGGGAGCAGGCGGGGTATTCGAAGGACCCCCTCAAAATCGTGTTGATGCTGAAGACCCCCGCCGCGTGCGCCGCCTTCCGCAAAGCCCTCCGCAAGGCGCGCATCCAATGGGAGAAAGCTTCTTCCACGACCATCCTTTTCCTGGTGACGACGGGAACGCAAGAGGAGAACTTCGAGGACCTCTTCCGCGTCTGCCGGCTCAATCGCGAGTTGATAGGCCGCCCCGAGGACCCGCCGCCGATGCGTCCGACGGTGGACGACGCGGTCGCGGAGCAGCCTGTCGTGCTCCCGCATGCCGCGGCGCTTTGCGACGGCGAATTGGTGACGTTGGCGCAAAGCGCGGGGCGCATCGCCTCGCAATTCCTGGTGCCGTATCCGCCCGGAATCCCCGTCTTCCTGCCGGGGCTGCGCATTACGGACGAAATGGTGCGTCTCGTCGAGGATGTCATCGCCGCGGAAGGGCCTGCCGCCGTGCACGGCCTCTTCTGCCGCGGCGAGCATGCCCCGTATTACGTGGAAGTCCTCAACAGGGACGAAGAGCGCCGTCTGGCGAAGCCGCCGGAGACGCCCGCGGACGCAGGCCGGAATGCACCTGTGCAACCGCGCGGAGATTTGGTATAATAGACGGGAGAACCGTGAGTTCGAAAGCGAAAGTTGAAAGAGTTATAGAGCTATGGCAAAAACGACAACAGAAAGCGAACCGCTGAACGTCGCGCGCAAGATCCTGGCGCGGCACCTTGTGGAAGGCGACCCCGCCAAGGACGCGGAACTCGGGATCCGCATCGACCAGACGCTGACGCAGGACGCGACGGGCACGATGGCCTATCTGCAGTTCGAATCCATGGGCGTGCCGCACGTCAAGAACGATTTGGCCGTCTCCTACGTGGACCACAACACCGTCCAGATCGGCTTCGAGAACGCCGACGACCACGATTTTCTCGCTTCCATCGCGAAGAAATACGGCGTCGTCTACTCCAAAGCCGGAAACGGCATCTGCCACCAGTTGCATCTCGAGCGGTACGGGAAGCCCGGAACGACCCTGCTCGGCTCCGATTCGCACACTCCGACCGGCGGCGGAATCGGCCAGATCGCGATCGGCGCGGGCGGCATCGACATCGCCGTCGCCATGGCGGGCGGCGCGTTCCACATCCCGACCCCGAGAGTGCGCGCCATCGTCCTCAAGGGCGAATTGCGCCGCGGCGCGAGCGCCAAGGACGTCATTCTGAAGGTGCTCGAGAAGTTCGGCACGAAGGGCAACGTGGGGTGGATTTTCGAGTACACGGGTCCCGGCGTGAAGACGCTGGACGTCCCCTCGCGCGCCACCATCGCGAACATGGGCGCCGAACTCGGCGTGACGACGAGCATCTTCCCGAGCGACGAGGTGACGCAGGCGTTCCTGGAGGCCCAGGGACGTGGCGGCGACTACCTGGAAATCGCCGCAGACGAGGGATGTCCCTACGATGACGTGTACGAAATCGATCTCTCCGGGATCGAGCCGTTGATGGCCGCGCCGCATTCGCCCGGCAACATCGTCACGGTCAAATCCATGCAAGGCACGCGCGTCAACCAGATTCTCATCGGTTCGTGCACGAACAGCTCCTACCGCGACATCCGCACCGTCGCCCGCATCTTGGAGGGCAAGCACGTGGCCGACGACGTGGAAGTCGGCATCGCCTGCGGTTCGCGGCAGGTCACGCGCATGCTGGCGGAAGACGGCTCCCTCGGGATATTGTACACCGCCGGATGCCGCATTCTCGAGAACGCGTGCGGTTTCTGCATCGGCGCGCACATGTCGCCGCGCACGAATGCCGTCAGCCTGCGCACCAACAACCGCAATTTCGAAGGCCGCTCGGGGACGAAATCCGCCAAAGTCTACCTCGTTTCGCCCGAAACCGCGGCGGTCTCTGCTTTGACCGGAAAGGTCGAAGACCCCTTCGCGGCGGAAATCCCCTCAGTCGCCGCGCCGGAGAAGTTCCCGATCGACGACGCGATGTTCCTCTACCGCGAGACCGCGGGGAAGGGCGTGCCGGGGACGGAAATCGTGCGCGGCCCGAATATCGCGCGCGTTCCGGCCGGGGCGCCGCTCGCTGACGGGTTGCAGGCGATCGTGGCGATCAAGGTCGGCGACAAGATCACGACCGACCATATCATGCCCGCCGGCGCACGGCTCAAATACCGCTCCAACATACCCGAATACGCCAAATACGTCTTCGAGCCGTGCAATCCCGCCTTCCATGACATCTGCCTCAAGAACAAAGAGACAGGCAAGGCGAACGTCATTGTCGCGGGCGAAAGCTACGGACAGGGCTCCAGCCGGGAACATGCGGCGCTGTGTCCGATGTATCTCGGGGTGAAGGCCGTCATAGCCAAGTCCATCGAGCGCATCCACCGCGCCAATCTCATCAATTTCGGCATCATTCCGTTCGTGTTCGCGAATCCGGCGGACTACGATGCCATCGCGGAAAACGCGGAAATCGACATGAAAGGGCTGCGCAAGGCGATTGAAGGGGACGGTATCTTGACCGTGACGGTGGACGGAAAACCTGTCGTGCTCAAGACGACGCTCTCCGCGCGCGAGAAGCGTCTGATCTTGGATGGCGGACTGCTGGCTTCTCTCGCCGCGCAGGCTAAGGCGTAAGCCGGAGGCGTCCGACAAGAAACGGGAGGGGTGGTTCCGGACGGGACCACCTCTCTTTATGCGCGATACGCGACCGTGCGAAAAAAAGAAAATGCAGACGGCGGGCGGTGTGTCGGCACGACCTTTGAACCTAAAAATCGCAGTAGAAAGGCTGGAATCGGGGCTGTGGACTTTGTTTCCGGCGGGAAGCGCGCATGCGGCTACCGTCAAACGGTTGAAAACGAAGCAGTCGGAGCGGGACGCCCTTTTCGTGCCCATGGGAAAGATTTCTTGCATCCACGAGAAGGACGTTTGTCCGGGGCGGGACGGGGTTTCGGGGTTGGCCGTGTAGACGAAGCCCCCTGTCCTTGTCCGTCCGCGCGGCGTCACGAACAGACGGAATTCTC
>DJRS01000121.1:223-4825 GCA_002440145.1 Verrucomicrobia bacterium UBA6354 | reverse complement strand
ACTGCGATTTTTAGGATAATAGCGCACATCAACATAGGAGGGGTGGCGAAAGTCTCCCTCTGTCCGGGGCGAGGCCGGTGAAGGACGAAAGTCCGGAACCGGTTCGAGCCTGCAAACCTTTACGGACCGTGCCTCGTGTGGGCGGTCGACGAAAGGGGCCGCGGATCCCCAAAAGGTGCCGCGGCGCGTACGCAGTCTTGCGTATTTGGCTTTACTGGAAACTCGACCAAAATTTCGAAGAAGCCGAATATGTAAGATGCGTCACGCGGTGCTCGCGTGGCGTGTCTTCTATTCCGTGTTTCTTCAAGGTGCTTGGTCGTACCTCCAGTAAAACATGATGTGAAGGCACGCCACCCTTTTTTCTGCGCCCGGCGGCTCGTGCCTCGGCCGGGTCGGGCGCGGAGAAAAGGAAGGTGGCAGAAGATGAAGGCTTGCCGGACCGTCTCGGAAATCGTCGAGCAGATCATGCGGACGATCGACGACGAGAAATGCCGGTATCCCGCGGATACGGGGGCGGAATTCTTCTTTCGCGGCGAACGGAAGAACTACGACGCCCCGCGCCCGTTCGGCACGCATTTCGATTCCCTCCTCGACCGGTACGAAGGTTATGTCCGGCACGAACGCGACATCTACGAAGACGCCTTGCGCCTGAACGTCGTCACGTTCAGGGACGACCGCACGATGTGCGACCGTCTTGCGCGCATGCAGCACTACGGATTCCCGACACGCTTTGCCGACATTTCGACGAACGCCCTGCTTTCGGCATTCTTCGCTTCCGGCGGGGAACGGGCGGACGCGCCGGCACGCGACGATGAAGACGGGTACATCCGCATCCTCAAGGTCGCCCGGCACAAAATGAAGTCGTTCACAAGCGACATCATCACGGCCATCGCCCATCTCCCGCTTGTGGATGCCGACCGCATTGTCGTTTCCGACCGGCGCGGGTTGGGCTTGGAGGCGCTTGCGTACGAGGTCGAAAACGAGCGGGCGGGATTTCGCGATTCGCCTGAGGGCGGTCTGCGGCATGTGGCCTTGAGCCGCGAACTGCAGCAGGTCTGGGCCTTCAAGCCCGTCCTGAACAATCCGCGCATCAAAGCGCAGGGCGGCGTTTTCTTCGCGTTCGGTTGCCGGGACAACAAGGCGCCTTTGCGTCCGACGTTCGCACCCGAAGATTACGAGAACGAATCCGCACCTTCGTACGGCATCAAGCAGATCGGGCATGTGCGCATCGCCGCCGAAGCCAAAAAACGCATCCGGCAGGAACTGCGCCTTTTCGGGATGCCCGCCGAGACGGTCTATCCCGAGCTGGAGAACGTCGCCGAAGAATTGGCGGAACGTTACAAGGACGAAAACAATCTCGAATAAACGCATTTGGAAAGGACAAAAGCATGAAGTATCATATCGAGGGTGAGATTTCGCGGATAACCCTAAAAGGAGGGCGCAGGAACGTCCATATTCGCCTGAAACCCGCGCCGGAATATACCCGGCGGGATGGCGATATCGAGAAAGTGTTTGCCGTCAGTGACAACGTCGATCCAGTTCGGTGTGTTCTGAAAGATGCGTTCGAGAAATTGGATATAAAGATGCCCAAATGGCGGATGCTTTTGGGCTTGCTGCTGTCGTGCAAGGCGAATCGCACCCGGATCCGTCTGGAGTTTGTATCCGAAAGAGATGAAAACGTCAAACCGGAGTTTGAAAACATCGTCGGCGTGTCCGCCGTGTGAAGGGCTGGTTTATCGGCAAAAGAATTCAATCCACTGTAGAAAGGACAGGTCCAAATGAAAGCTAAAATACTGATGGCAATAATGTTGGCGGCGTATTCGTGGGGACAGGCCGCGACGGTGTCGGACGTGACGGCGCGGCAGCGGTATCCGTGGAACGGGATGGTGGATATCGACTACACCATCACGGGTGCGGATACGGAAGACACGGCGATCGCCGTCCAGGTGACGGACACCGACATGGGCACGGTCTACACGCCGACGAACTTTTTGGAAGTGCCGCCGACCGTCGCGGGACGGCACCGCATCACATGGAGTACGGAGGCGGACGGGCTAAACCTCATCGCTTCGAATGTCACCGTGACGGTCTCGCTGGTCAAGTCGCTGTACGAAAAAAAACTCTTCCTTGTCATCGACCTGTCGGGCGGGCCCAATGCCGAACGCTGGCCCGTTTCATTCCTGGACGCCGTGCCCAAAGGCGGGTGGACGGACGAGTACAAGACGACGAAACTCGTCCTGCGGCGGATCGAAAAGGGAAGTGTCAGCGAAATCAAGACGCATTACGACGATGAGTTCAAATCTATTACGATCGAAAAACCCTACTACATCGGCGTCTTCGAGGTGACGAGCGCACAGTATGCGCAAATGAAAGGGGGCTCGGGGGACATGCGTCCAAAGGATTGGATTTCCTATAGCGATTTGCGCGGCACAGACAAGGGATTGCAGTATAATCCATCGTCGACAGAGGTCGATACGAATAGCGTCATCGGCATTCTGCGCGCCAAGACGGGTCTGGTGATGCTCGATCTGCCGACGGAAAAGCAGTGGGAATACGCCTGCCGGGCGGGGACGACGAGCGACTACAACAACGGCGGCTCGTCGGAAGACGACTTGAAGACGCTGGGCCGGTACAGCGGCAATAGGACGGATGGCCGCGGTGGTTATAATAACGGTGCGACGACGGTCGGTTCGTATGCGCCTAATCACTGGGGTCTCTACGATATGCACGGCAACGTCTCGGAGTGGTGCTTCGGTCTTTATGTTAAGTATGCAGTGGGGGGCGATTACGTGGCCGGGGGGGTGCGCGGCGGGAGCTGGGGCTCCAACGTGGACGACTTCTGGAAAGTGCTCCCTTGCCGTTCCGACTCCCGCGACGACGGCGACGCGTCCTACGGCGGCTTCGACAACGGCTTCCGCCTCTCTTGCTCCGCAGGACAGTAGGTTGTTCCTCATGAGACGGCGTACGGGTCCGGTCGGCGCGGGGTGAGCGGAGCGAAATCCCCCCAGCCGACCGAAGTAAAAACCGGACATCAGGAAGGAGCCGGAGGCAAGAATGAAGGCGCACAAGATGGTTTGGAAATGGATAGGTTGCGGTCTCGCATTTTGGGCGAGCCTGGAGACGGTGCAGGGCACGATAATCCAGTCATGGTCCGCCACGAGCGGTCCGATGACGATTGACACGCGCGCCAATGACAACGTCATTACGTTCGGGCGCTATTGGCCCGACCAGGAGGTCTGTTATTCCGGCTACGCGTGGGATACGCGGCTTTCGAACGAGACCGCAGAGGTGACGGCGGATGGCGTGGCGCTCGTGAAGTCGGCGGGCGAAGGTCAGGTGATGTGGCGGCCGGCGCGCGTGGGGTTGCATACGTTGCAGCACACCGTCCATGGCATTACGCTCACGCGCACGTATGACGCCGAAGGGCCGACAGTACGCATCGTCTGCACGCAGCCTTTCGGAGAGGAAGGGGTTTTCCTGTGCCAAATCGATTGCGACATGCCGGGTGCGACGGTCCACTACACGATGGACGGCACGGAGCCGACGGCGGCGAGCACGGTCTACATAGGGCCATTTCGGGCGTTGCCTGCAGAGGTGGAGCGGCTCATGGCGGTCGCCGTCATGGACGGGTATCCCATGAGTCAGACGGCCAAGCCGATTATTTACTCGATCGAGCCGGTCGTATCGTCCGAGACGAGCGGCAAGATGGTGATTGATACGCGCGCGGGGAAGGGGTCGATCGCGACCGACCACGCCGAGGACATCACATACAGCAACCTGTGGGACGGCGAGACGAATGCGATGGCGACGGTCACGCTAGACGGCGCGACGCTCGTAGACAGTGCAGCCACCGAGGGTGTGTACCGCTGGGAGCCGGTGAAAGGCGGCACGTACGTCTTTACGCACACGACATTGAAGGCCGGTCGGTCGGTTGGCAAGACGCTGACGGCGACGTTTGTCGTCCCCTCGCATGATATCCCAATCGGCAGTATCACGGTCAACGGCTATTCGGGCGTGTATGACGGTCTGGGGCACGGAATCGATGTCCAGGTGACGAGCATCGCGAATTCGGAAATCAAGTACGCTTATGCAAAGACCGGTCCTTACGTCGAAAGTCTCCGGGTGACGAATGTCTGCGAGGCCACACCCGTCTGGTACACCGTCGCGGCGGACGGCTACAACACCTGTACGAATTGGGCGACGGTGACGATCGCGCCGCGTCCGGTGACGGTGACATCCCGTAATCTTGCAAAAGTCTACGATGGCACGCCGCTGAGGCTGACGGCGGATGACATCACCGCCGACAATCTCGTCGTGGGCGAAGCGTTCGTCTACGGCGACCTCGCGGAACGGACGGCGGTCGGCGAGACGGAAGCGACCTTCACGGTTGCGGCGGGCGAAGGCACGGACCTTGCGAACTATGCCATCACGCCCGACTATGGCACGCTCACGGTGACGAAGGCGACGGTCGCCCCCGGTGGCGGGAGCGGAAGCGAACCGGGAACAGGCGAATTGCCGGAGGGGGCGGTCTCGAAGTTCGACGGGGCGTCCGTCTACGATGGTGCGGGCCATACGCTCGTGACGAACGCGCTCGTCTCGGCC
>DJRS01000121.1:0-125 GCA_002440145.1 Verrucomicrobia bacterium UBA6354 | reverse complement strand
TCGACCGCTTGGCTTGCGGCGGCTCCGGCGTTCACGAACGCGGGCGTGTACAAGGTATGGTACAAGGTCGCGAATCCGAACTACGAAGACTTTACGCATGCGGCGCAGGTGACGATCGCGCCGCG
>DJRS01000109.1 GCA_002440145.1 Verrucomicrobia bacterium UBA6354 | reverse complement strand
GACTGCGACGTGACGCGCGAATAAGGGCGGAGCGGCGGACATATGAAACGGAAACATGAAAGAACAGTCGAACGAAAATGAATGAAACGATGAACGGCAAACCGGCAAAGACACGAAATCCAGACGCGGAAACGCGCACGGTCTTCCTGGGGCTCGCGGCGCTCGTCCTCGCGGCCGGCCCGGCCGGCGCGCGGGCGGAGACAAACCGCGTCGTGCAGCTGCCGCCCCTGACCGTTTTGGGCGAGCGCCTGCGCATGGGCGAGGCCCAGCCGGACGATTCCCTCTGGCGCGGCGCGCCGCCGGCTTTGACGGTCCGTTCCCAGGGCGAAGCGGGCGGGCTCGTGGATCTGAGCGTCAACGGCGCGGCGTTTTCGGAGTCGGGCATCATCTTCAACGGCGCGGCGCTCAAGAACGCCCAAACCGAGCATTTCAACGCCGATTTCTCGTGCCCGTCCGATTGGCTGGAGACGCCGCGCGTCTTGACGGGGCTGGATCTCTTCCGCGCCAATACGGGCCATCCGGCCGGTTCGCTCGAGGCGCATACGGTCGCGCCGACGGTGCGTTCCGGCCGCGCCACACTCGGCGTCGGCCTGGGCGGGCTCTACTTTACGCGCCTCAACGCGCTGGAAGTCTTCGACGTCGCCCCGGGCGTCCGCGGCTGGGCGGGCGCGTTCATCGAGGCGGCGCACGCGGACCGCATCGACGGCTACAAGGAGAACGATCTGGACCGCCTGTCGGTGGGCGGGCGTTTCGGCCTGGCCGCCGAGAACTGGATGTTCGACGCCCTGGTGGCCTTCCGCTGGCGCGATTTCGGCGTCCGCGGCGCGTACGGCTACGATGCCCGGCCCGCCTGGGAAGCGAACAAGCAAGGCCTGGTTTCCGCGAATTGGCGCTATGACGCGGGCGACGACCAGGCGAGCGAGATTTCCGTCCTCTGGTCGCGCGCGGACGACGCCTACCGGCTCGACCGCGTCGTCCCCGAATACTACGAGAACAAGCATCTGGCGGACGAAATCGTCGTCCACGCCGCCACCCGCCGCCATTTCGCGGATTGGCTCTTCGTGGATCTGCGCGGCGACACGGCTTTCGAAGTCTACGACACCGCGCGCAAGCACGATTACACCGGCGCGAACCCCTATGCGCACAACTTCCGCCGCACGCGCGTGCACGGTTCGTACGCTGTCCTGCCGGGCGTCAAGGCCGGCCGCTGGGAAATCGCCGCGGGCGCGGCGGCGGAATTCTACAGCGCGTTCGACGCGCAGTGCAATCCGGCCGCCGGCGTCACGTACTTCACGGACGACGCCGAGCGCGGCAAAATCGCGCTTTCCTACCGCGAGGCGACGCGCATGCCCAGTTTCACCGAACTGACCTACGAGGGACCGACGACCGTCGGAACCTACAATCTGCCGCTTTCCCACACCCGCACGGTGGCGCTCGACTACTCCTACAGCCCCGACGGAAGCGGAACGGTCGAAGGCGTGCGCGCCGGATTCTTCCTCTCGCGCAGCCACCGCCTGACGGACTGGCTCAAGACGGCGCCGGGCGGACGCTGGACGGCGACGGCGCTTCGTCCGGTCACGTTCTTCGGTCTTTCGGGCGATGCCGTTTTCAGGCTGACCGACTCCCTCAAACTCATGGCGGACGGCGCCCTCACGCTCAAGGAGACGGATACGGACTATTATTCGTCGCGCTACGTGATGGACTACCCCCTCGCCGCGTTTGCGCTCGAAGCCCGCTGGGACCTGACCGATTTCTGGTCCGTTTCGTACCGCCAGGGCGTGGAAGCGTGGAAGTCCAACCCCGTGCGCAACGGCTCCTCGGTGCGGAACGTGTCGCGCCTGGAAACGACGGTCAAAATGCCGTTTTGCCGCGATTTCTCGGTTTCGCTGGGTCTGGCGGACCTTTTCGATCAGGCCTTCGAGGTTATCCCGGGGCAGAAGACGCAGGGCGTGACGGGCTATCTGGCCGCAACCTGCAAATGGTAGGGGGCGCGTGAAACGACTCATCGAGGCTTTGCGGCAGGCGAAACGCGCGGGCGTATTGACCGGCGCGGGGGTCTCCACCCTGAGCGGTATCCCCGACTTCCGGGGTCCGCAGGGACTTTACCGGAATCCGGACGCCGAGCGCATTTTCGACATCGACTGGTTCGACCGCGACCCGACGATCTACTATCGCGGATGCGCCGAGCTCGTGTACGGGCTGGGGGCCTACAAGCCCAACGCCGTCCACTACGCGCTCGCCCGTCTCGAACGGCTGGGCCGGGTGGCGGGCGTCGCCACGCAGAACATCGACATGCTGCACCAGAAAGCCGGTTCGCGGCGCGTCCGCGAAGTGCACGGCTCGCCGGCGTTCCACCATTGCCGGCGCTGCGGCGACGCGAAGACCTTCGACGAGATCTGCGCCCTGATCGCCGCGCACGGCGGACGCGCCGCGCTGGGCAATCCCTACGTGCCGCGCTGCGCCTGCGGGGGCGTCTACAAGCCGGACATCACGTTCTTCGGCGAAGCCCTGCCGGAGGAGGCGTTCCGCGCGGCGCAGGCGGACGCGATGGGGAGCGACGTCTATCTCGTCCTGGGCACGTCGCTCACGGTCTTCCCGGCGGCGGGTCTGCCGCGTCTCGCCCTGCAGGGCGGGGCGAAGCTCTTTATCGTCAACGCCCAGCCGACGCCGCTGGACGCGTACGCCGTCGCCGCGTACACCGACCTCGCCGCGTTCGCCGCGGCCGTCGCGGAGGAGTTCGCGCCATGAGCGATTTTCTGCTTTCCCTCAAGGACGTCTCGCTGGCTTTCGGCGGCCCGCCCGTCCTGGAACACGTCTCGCTTTCCGTCTCCAAGGGCCTGCGCGCGGCGCTGACGGGCCGCAACGGCTCGGGCAAGTCCACGCTCCTGAAGGTCGTCGCGGGCATCCTGGAGCCCGATTCGGGCGAGATCGTCCGCGCGCCCGGCCTGCGCACCGTCTACGTCTCGCAGGACGTCCCCCACGACCGTCCGGACGACCCGGCGTTCAACGCGCTTTCGGGCGGCGGACGCCGCCGGCGCATACTGGAGGACGCGCTGCTGGCGAAGCCCGACCTGCTCTTGCTGGACGAGCCGACGAACCATCTCGACATCGAGACCATCGACTGGCTCGAGGGCATGCTGCGCCGGGCGCGCGAAATGGCCGTCCTCGTCGTCACGCACGACCGCCGCTTCCTGCGCCGCGTGGCCACCCGCATCTACGACCTCGACCGCGGCGAAATCTCCGGCTGGGAATGCGACTACACGACGTTCGTGAAGCGCAAGGCCGAACTGCTCGCCGACGAAGCCGTCTTCTGGGAGCGCAAGGCGAAGAAGCTCAAGGAGGAGGAAGCCTGGATCCGCCGCGGCGTGAAGGCCCGCACGACCCGCAACGAAGGGCGCGTGGCGGCGCTCCTGAAGCTGCGCGAGGAATTCGCCGCGCGGCGCACCGCCCCCGGCGCCGCCGCGATGAAACTCGACACGGCCGCCGCGGGCGGCGTCTCCGTCATCAAGGCGCAGGACGTCTCCTTCTCCTGGCCCGGCGCCGAAAAGCCGCTCATCCGCGATTTCACGACGACCATCCTGCGCGGCGAACGCATCGGCCTGCTCGGACGGAACGGCGCGGGCAAGACGACGCTCCTCAACCTCCTCACCGGACGCCTCGCGCCCACCTCGGGCACGATCCAGATCGGCACGCGCGTCGAGATGGCGTTCTTCGACCAGCTGCGCACGGAAATGAAGGGCGACCTGACCGTGGCCGAGAACATCGCCAGCGACCGCGACGAAGTCGTCGTCGGCGGCGTGAAGAAGCACGTCTTCTCCTATCTGGCGGACTTCCTCTTTTCGTCCGACCGGTGCCGCACGCCCGTGCGGGCGCTTTCCGGCGGCGAGCGCGCGCGCCTCATGCTCGCCAAACTCTTCCTCAAGCCCGCCAACCTGCTCGTCATGGACGAGCCCACGAACGATCTGGACGTGGAGACGATGGAGCTTCTCGAGGAACAGCTCCTCGCCTACAAAGGCACGCTCCTGCTCGTTTCGCACGACCGCGAGTTCCTGGACCACGTGGTCACCTCCACGCTCGTCCTGGAGGGCGACGGCCTCGTGCGGGCGTATCCGGGCGGGTACGAGGACTATCTGCGCCAGCGCCAGCCGCCCGCCGCCGCCGAAAAGAAGTCCGCCCCGGCGGAGGCCGCGCCCCCGCCGCCGCGCCCGGCCGCCCGCAAGCTTTCCTACAACGAACAGCGCGAACTCGCGGCCTTGCCGGACCGGATCGACGCGCTCGAGAAGGAGACCGCCGCCCTGCGCGAACGCCTCGCGGACGGCGCGCTCTACCGCACGGACCCCGCACGGGCCGCGGCGGACGCGGCGCGCCTGCCGGCCGCGGAAGCCGAGCTCGAGGCCGCCGTCGAGCGCTGGGCGGCCCTCGAGGAACGCAAGGCCTAGGAGACGCGCATGTACATCCTCTGGGACTGGAACGGCACGCTGCTGGACGACACCGAGACCTGCCTCGCCGCCCTGAACGACATGCTCGCCGCACGGCGCCTGCCCACAATCGGCCTGGACTATTTCAAGGACCATTTCGCCTTCCCCGCGCGGCGTTTCTACGAGGAGCTCGGCATTCGCGCGACGGGACCCGAATGGCAGGCCCTCGCGCAGGAGTTCCACGACCGCTACCACAGCCGGACGCCCCGCCTCAACGCCGAGGCGCGCGACGTCCTCGGACGCCTGCACGCGGATAAGATCGGCCAGTCCGTCATTTCGGCCTTGCGCCAGGACCTGCTTTCGCGCGACACCGCCGCGTTCGGCCTGACGGACTTCTTCGACCACGTCTACGGCGTGGACAACCTGGACGGCGGAACCAAGGTCGCGCGCGCCCTCGAGCTGAAGGCCCTCCTGGAGAAGGAGCGCGGACGCGAGCCGCTCGTCGTCATCGGCGACTCCCTGCACGACAAGGAAGTCGCGGACGCCCTGGGCGCGCGCTGCGTCCTCTTCGGCGGCGGTTCGCACAGCCTCGCCCGCCTCGCCGCCGTCGCCCCTGCCTTCAATTCGCTTGCGGACTGCGTCTCCTGCGCGCTCGAAGGGTAGGCTCGCCCGCCTGCGCGAAATGCGTGAAATGGGCAAAATGCACGCGTGTCGAGACGTTTCGGCGAAAATATGCTATAATGTCCACAGAATCGGAGATGGTACAGAAAGACGAAGAATGGACAATACCGCAGACATGTTTGATCTCTTTGGCGAGCGGAAGTCGCCTGCCGCGCCCCGGCTTGATGTCGTCAAGCTGGACTATGTCGAATCGGGAGCTTTATCCTGGCGCGAGCTGTTCTCTGGATTCGACCGCTTGAAGGCGATTACATTCTCTTCCGGGATTGGATTTGTCTACCAATTGCTGGATTTGTTCAAGGAAGTGGAGATTATATTCGGCTGCGAAGAGGTGATGTCCTATACGCTCCAGGAAATCATGGCCTATCAGGCCCGTCTCATGGCGCGCATTCGCGCATCCGATTCCGCCGCGAAAGAGAAGATGATCACGCGGGTTGAGAAGGGCGACGTGCATCTCTTTGTGGCGCGGCGGACGCTCTCGCACGAGAAACTTTACCTGCTGGAATCGGATGACGGCCGACGGCGCGTCGTTTTCGGATCGGCCAACATGTCGTTCAACGCGTTCGCCGGGCGC
Source organism: Verrucomicrobia bacterium UBA6354 (assembly GCA_002440145.1). GTDB lineage: Bacteria > Verrucomicrobiota > Kiritimatiellia > RFP12 > UBA1067 > UBA1067. The sequence goes on along the minus strand of DJRS01000109.1, from coordinate 6,569 downwards.
CAGCGCGAGATAATCTGCTATACGGATTCGCCGGACGCCTACGCGCGTTTTGCGGAGGCGTATGAGGATTTGAAACTGGACAGCGTGGATACCATCACGAAGAAGGCGGTTGAGGTCGCCGACGCCGCGGAGCATGCGGACATGCTGCCCATTGCCGAAACGGTTAAAGTCAAGAAAGTCCTGTACATCGAGCCGGACAAAACGGCGGCGGAAGACGTGGACTTTGTCCTGGATACGCGTACATTGGCGCGGAAGATCGCGCCGCTCGTGCCGGTTTCAAAAGACGAGAAAAAGAAGGGGAAGGTGCTCGTTTCGCCGGAGATCATCCAGAAAGTCCGCCGGCAACTCGTCCGGGAAAGCGAGCAGGAGAAAGAACTGCGAAGCGAGTATCCCCAATTGACGCTGGATATCGAGAAGAATGCCGTATTCCTGAACGGCGCGGCTCTTGATCTGAACCCACCCCAGGAGGAAATCAAGCGCGACGCTGGGCTGTTTGTCCAATACATGAAGGGTTTCGAGCGGTTTCATGGCGATTGCCGGGGAATGCAGCGCCGGTATTACGAGTTCGCAAACTGGTTCTTTTGTTCGCCCTTCATGGCGGTCATGCGCGATACGGCCTTGCGCTACGACCAGAAAACGCTTCCCTATCCTGTTTTCGGGCTCATTTACGGACAGTCCAAGGCGGGCAAGACATCCTTTCTCGAGACGCTTCTGAAGATGATGATCGGGCAAAAAGTGAAGATCAGCGCGCCCGAGTTCACGCGCACAACAATAGACGGCCTGCGCCGCACGGTCCAGGGGGCGCCCATAATAGTGGACGATTTGACGAATGCGCGTTTCAACCAGCATGCAATCGAGACGATCAAAAACGACGATTTCGGACTGCTTGACCATCTCCGGAACTATCCTGCGGTCGTCATAAGCGCGAACGAGGATGTCAAGGCGGTGGCGCCAGAAGTCATCCGGCGCACGGTGATTTGCCGCGTGCAGGCGGGCCTGACGAATACGGAAGTCATGAAAAGCAACATCGTCCGCTCGGTTCAACAGAAGATAGGCACGGCGCTTTACCGCGCGTATCTCCGGCGTATGATCGAGGCCATTCCCGAGGCGATGGAGGCCCTCAAAGACGAGAATCCCGAGGCGGAATCCCCCGATATCCTGCATCTCTCCGCGCAAAAGTTGCGCGAGATCTTTGCGGAAACGCTGCCGGACCTTCCCTTTTTCATTTGCGACCTTTCGCTCGAGGACTATTTCAGCGAGAAGGTGACGGGCAAGTACGCGATACAGACGATTCGCACAGCCTGGCAGGCGAATGAAAAAGCTTTCGACGTGAACAGGCGCACCAATACCTTGCGCTACAGCGCCGGGGAGAATTGGGATGCCGACAGACTGATGAAAGAATTGCCGGAAACCCTTTGCGCGCGGCGTTCGCGCGACAGTGTCATCATGGACTTGGACGCGGCGCGCGACTTCTTCGGTCTGGACTTCAAGCCGCATTCCCCATGGCGGCGCTTGCTGGGGCGCTGAACGCTGGCGCCGGCGGCGCCGATTCCCCCTGCGTTCGCTTCCCCTTGGACAGACCGCCACGCACGCACGGCCGTCCCTCGGGGTTTTGCCGCTTTTGGCATCGGGAAAGGGCGCTGTCGCGGAGCGGAAAGATGCGCATAGACATCTCCAAGAGATGCCCCCGTCCGGAATCCCAGGCTCGTCGCCGCCGGAACCCTTTCGTGCCGTGAAATCAGCCTGGTCTCGCCGTATTCCCGGCCTGGGTTCGCGCTGGGGCGAGAGTCCTTTCCTCGCGGCATTCCCGAATGGAACCCGTGAGGGGGGTGTTATAGGTAAAAAAGGACGGCGATCGGTCCTCCCGCATACAGGCACGCAGGCTTGACTTGTAGGAACAGAAATGTTAAAATTACACCATTCGCGCTGATAAGCCACCTCATTCCCGTAAAGATCGAACAGGAGTGGCGCATACAGCGAAACGGAACGAAAGGGTTAAAATGGGCAGCTTGAAGAAGATCGCTCTTCGCTATTGGGACGTGACCGCGTGCACATACGAAGAGCTGTTGGCGGAAATGGACGTCTGGCGACAGGACGGCGGACGCCATTTCGCCTGCTTTTGCGATGCGAACGTCCTCGCGCACGGTTGGCTGAATCCCCGGCTCGCCGCGGCGTATCGCGCAGCGGACGCGGTGTTTGCGGACGGAGGCGTCACAAAGCGTCTGGGGCGCATTTGCGGGGGTGTCCTGCCCACGCGCGTGACAGGGCCGCAGCTCTTCCCGCAGGCGCTCGCGTACGGGCTTGCGCGCGGCTGGCGGCATTTCTTCTATGGTGCGGGACCGGGCGTCGCTGAGGAACTGGCGGACGCGATGCGCGCGCGCTTCCCTGGAGTCGAAATCGTCGGAACGTATACGCCGCCGTTCGGCGAGCCGTCCGCAGAAGAATGGGCGCGGCAAAAGGCTGCGATCGCATCCGCCAAGCCGGACTTTCTTTGGGTGGCGCTGGGAAGTCCCAAACAGGAAATGTGGTGTGCGCGGCATATCCGGGACCTGGCGGTCCCGGTCCTTCTGCCGGTCGGCGCCGTTTTCGACTTCTACACGGGGCGCGTGCCGCAGGCGCCGGAATGGGTGCATCGTGCAGGGATTTGCTGGCTGTGGCGCATGCTGACGGGCGGACGGCGCACCCTGCGGCGCAATATCTGGTGCGTGCCGCGCGCGGCGGCCATCCTCCTGCGCGAGTTCGTGCGCGTGCGGCTTTTGCGGCGCCCGGTACGGGCGCTCGGCGCCTGAAGGCGGGCTGCGGATGGATATCGCCGTTTTCACGTCTTTCAAGCCTTTTTCGGGTTCCGCCGCGGCGCTTCAGACGGCGTCCCTCGCCAATTGGCGGAGCATCCTCCCGGACGCCCGGATAGTGAATTTCGAGACGCGGCTGGCGAAAAGCGCGGACTTCCCGGCAGACGTGGAGACCGTCGTCCTGGATGCCGACACGCCGCTCCCGGTCTTTGGCGCGATGGTGCGTGAAGTCGCGCGCCGCACGGAAGCTGAGCTGTTCCTGTACGCGAACGGGGACATTCTTTTCGACGGGACGCTGCACCGGGCCTTCGCGTCCGCGCCGCGAGGGGACTTCCTTCTGACGGGACAGCGCATCGACCGGGATGAAAACGGCGCGCGGCATCTGCATCGGCCGTGCGGAATGGACTACTTCCTCTTCCGGCGCGGCATGTTTGGCGATCTGCCGTCCGTCACGATGGGGCGGGGGTACTGCGACAGCGCGCTTGTCGCGTACTGTCTGCGGCGGGGAATCCCGGTCGTCGACGCCAGTTTCGCCGTGCGGGTGGAACACCCGTTCCATGGCTATGGACACGTCCCCGGCGGGGCGGCTGCCGTCCGCGCGGGCGCAGCGGCGCGGCAGAATCTCGCCGCGAACGGCCTGCGCGGATTTGCGCCGAACTGTCTGGATGCGACGTTCGCCCTGTCGCCGGACGGACGCCTGGGGCCGAACCGCCGGGCGAGCGTGTTGCGCAAACTGGAACTCGAACTCTACTACCGTCGCGGCTGGCGGAAATGTCCGCCGTTCAACGCGTGGTGGAATTTGCTGACGCGCGGCGGTCGCTACGGGCGCCAGCCGCGGTGGCCTGGCGCCGGGGGTGTTCAATGAGCCTCCCGTCCGCGGTCTACATTACGCGGACCAATCTGGGCGCCGATTGGATCTCTCCTCACGCGAACGTCTATCTGAAACCTCTGGAGGTCGCCCGCACGCATGCGCTGACGCTTTGCGTGCCGCGGACGGCGCAGGTCCCGCCGGAGCTGGCCTCGCGTTGCGCACGTCTGGTGCGTTACGATTCCCTGCGCGGTCTCCGCAAACGGCTCTTGCGCGAAACGTCCGCCCGGACGGAGCTGTTTACGGGATTTGACTTTCCCTGCCTTTGGCTCGCCCGGAAATTGAAGCGGCGGCGCGGGTGTCCGTGGACGGTTTTCCTGTGGGACCCGCCCAGTCTGGGGCATCGCGACGCCTTTCCGCCGCTCCGCCGGGCGATCGATTTCGTCTGGCGCATGCTGGCCCCCGCGGCGGACCGGCTTGTCTTGAACATCCATCCCGGGCTTTTGGGGGAAATGCGGTATCGTCCGCCGCGCGGGCAGAAGCTGGAATTCCGGATGCAGGACGCCTTCACGGAGCGGAAACCGGCGAAAATCGCGTCCGCGTCGGGTTGCCTGTACGATTTCGGGGTCTTGAGCAATTGGACGGCGGCGAAGGGCGGTCCGCTCCTGTCGGAAGCCCTCGCGCGCCTGCCCGGATTGAAGGGCCTGTGGATCGGCTCTCCGCCGGCGCATTCCGCCGCGGAGGGCATTCGCTTCACGGGCCGCCTGCCGCAGGCGGAAGCCTTCGCGCGTTTGCGCACGTGCCGCGTGCTCATCGTGCCGTATTTGCCCGTCCCTAGCCTCAAGTGGAATTATCCGCTCAAACTGTTTGAATATCTGCAATTGGGGCGTCCTGTCGTGGCGAGCGACAATCCCGGCAACGCCGCGGTCGCCGCGCGTCATCCCCGGTGCGTCCGTCTCTTCAAAAGCGGAGATGCCGCGAGCCTGGCGGCCGTCCTGAAGGAGGTGCTGGCGGAAAGTTCCTCTCTCGACGTTCCAACGCCGCTCCAACACCCCGTTCTCGCAAAACTCCCGGTTTTATCGGGTATTTTGGGGTTTCCTTGGTGCGACTGACTGGGATCGAACCAGCAACCTTCGGCTTCGGAGGCCAACGCTCTATCCAATTGAGCTACAGTCGCACAAACAACTCTGCATATTATAGCATAATTGGACGCCGAATGCACTCGGAAATTTCGTTTGTTTCCTAATTTGTGAATTGTCCAAGCAAATGCCTCTGGCGCATGGGCATCCGCCCGGGCAAACGACCTTGTTTGCCGGATGGGCGGTTCCTTCCGGCAAAAGCCGGCAGGGCGGCGGCCCTGGGGTCAGCGCCGGCGGTATTCCGTCATCGTCAGGCCGTAGCGTTTGCGAAAGATCGTCATCGCGTGCGTAGGCGAGCGGAAACCGCAGAAGCGGCAGACGCTCTCGACGGACGTAGCCGTCTCTTTGAGCATTTTCTTCACGCGGCGGAATCGTTCTTCGAGTATGAAGTCGAGGACGGTTCGCCCGGTCACGGTGCGGAAATTGCGTTCCAGCAGACGGCGCGAAAGCTGTACGGCGGCGGCGACGGCGGGGATGTCTATGTCGGCGGCGGCGTTGCGCCGGATGAACTCGCAGGCCTCGGCGACATGGCGCGCGGAGCCGTTTATGTCCATCGTCGACAGCCGTTCGACCACGCCGGCGACGCCGAAGGCGAGCCTGGCCCGACGCGGCGCGTGTCTGGGCTTCCCGTTTGCGGCCGCATCGATGAACCGGGCGATTTCCCATCCGCCCGCCTCGAAGTCCGGCGCGACGGAAGAGAGCGAAGGGGCGGTGTGTTCGCAGATGTAGGGTTCGTTGTCCACTCCCAGGATCTGGATCTGGTCCGGGACGGAGATCTTCTGCTGCCGGCAGACGTCCAGGACATGCTTGGCGAGTTCGTCGTAGGCCGCCCAGACGCCGCATGGCTTGGGGAGCGTGTCGAGCCAGCGTGCGAATTCCGCCGCGCGCGTCTGCCGCGTGGCGCCGTCCGTCGGCGTGAACACGTTAAGCTTGAAGGACTTTTCCTTGAGCGCCGCGCGGAAGAACCGCTTGCGCGCCTCGCTCCACGGCGCCGGCTTCGGCGGGGCGACAAACGCGAAATTGGAGAGCTTCTTGCGCAAGAAGAGTTCCGTCGCCGCGAGCGCGATGGCGCGTTCGTCCGAGTGCACAGACGCGACAATCCGGTTGCCGGCCCGGAAGGGCGGGACGTTGACGAAGACTACGATGCGCGGACAGAGCCGCGCAAAATCCTCGGCGGGTACGTTCCGGTAGCTTCCGTCGATGACGAGCGCGTCGGCGGACCCGTCCAGAAAGTCCGTCAATGTGAAGTCCGACGGGTGCGCCTCGGCGAGTTGCGCCTCCCATGCGGGGTGCGTCGCGACGAAGCGCATGATGCCGCCGATCATGCGCCGCGAGGCGGTGTGGCGGACATCGAGACAGACCAGAATCTTCTTCAATCCCTTCATGGAGAGTTATTATAGCAGAATTTCCGTTTGCGTGGAAGCGGTGTCGTGCACTGGAGTCCCAAAAAATTTCCGGCTTGCCGCGGTTCGCCCTCGGGACGGCGCACAAGGTGCGCTCCCCGGACATATTCTTCGGACCTCGCCGCAAAGGAGCGATTTCCCCGTATGCTCCCCCCTGAGACGGGGCGCAAGCAGGGGGGGGGCGCACGAAATCACTAGGCAAACCGCCAGAGGATCCTTATGCCGCCCGTCGGCGTTTATTCCCCAAGAGCGGAGGGGCGACGTTTCAAGGAAACCGCGTCGGCGTTCCGGCGCAACCGCATCGCCGTTCCGGCGAGACGGCATCACCGTTTCAAGGCATTTGAACACCCGTTCCGGGCGTGTCCAGCGGGCGAAAAAGGGGAAGTCGACCGGGATACCCCGGGCTTTTAGGTGATATCTGACTGTT
>DJRS01000175.1 GCA_002440145.1 Verrucomicrobia bacterium UBA6354 | reverse complement strand
GCGGGCTATTTCGCCTTGACGGGCATGAAGGGCGGCATGTGGGAAGGGCTCTCGAAGACGGAACTTCTCGCCTACGCCTCGGTCGGCGTGGTTGTGGCGGGTCTCATCTACGCCATCTGCGCCGGAATCGTGAAATCCGTCGGCGTGAAGCGCGTGATGCGGTTTTTCCCGCCGGTCGTGACGGGTCCGATCATCATCGGCATCGGTCTGGTTCTCTCGCCGGTGGCGGTGAACAGCGCCTCGACCTGCTGGCCGGTTGCGCTTGCGGGCATTTTCGCCGTGCTGATCGCGGCGATTTTCGGGCGGGGCATGGTCAAGATCGTGCCGATCCTGATCGGCGTGCTCGTCAGCTACGCGGTCGCGTTCGGGTATTGCAACGTCCTGAAGTTGGGCCCGGCCATCGACTTCTCGCACATCGCCGCGGCGCCCTGGGTGGGGTGGCCTGTCCATCTGAACGAGACGGTGTTCCCGATCCTGGCGCACGCCGGGGACAATCTCGGCCGCATCGTGAGCGCCATCCTGATCGTGGCGCCGCTTTCCGCCGCGACGATGATGGAGCACGTAGGCGACATCTCGGCGATCAGCTCGACGGTCAAGCGCAATTTCTTCGCCAATCCCGGCCTGCACCGCACACTTCTGGGCGACGGCATCGCCACGAGCCTCGCGGCGCTTTTCGGGGCCCCGGCCAACACGACCTACGGCGAGAACACGGGCGTCCTGTCCTTGTCGCGCGTCTACGACCCGCGCGTCATCCGCATCGCCGCGTTTCTGGCGATCGTCCTCGCGTTCTGCCCCAAATTCGCCGCGGTCATCACGACGTTGCCGGCGGCGACGATCGGCGGCGTCTCGTTCGTTCTCTACGGCATGATCTCCGCGGTGGGCGTGCGGAATCTCGTGGAACACCAGGTGGACTTCTCCAAGCCGCGCAACATGCTCATCTGCGCGATTTCCATCGTCTGCACGCTCGGGATCAGCTTTTCCAAGGCGGGCGCGATTTCGTTCGAGGTCGGGAGCGTGCATCTTTCGCTTTCGGGTCTCGCGATCGGCGCGCTGATGGGCATCTTCCTGAACGCCATCCTGCCCGGGAAAGACTACGATTTCTCGGAGAAGGAGCCGAACATCAAGGACGCGGAACGGTTTGGCGGCGTGCGCGATTAAATTAAACGGGAACGCGCAATTTAACGCAATTTATGCTATAATAGTGGTAGAAACACAGAGAGGGGCTTCCGGTCCCTGGCAACGAGAAACGATATGGAAAAGAATAAAAAGAAAATTCGCATTACCGACACGACTCTTCGTGATGCGCATCAGTCCCTTTGGGCGACGCGGATGCGTACGGACGATATTCTAAAAATAGCTTCCGAGATAGACGACGCGGGTTATTATTCGCTGGAGTGCTGGGGCGGCGCCACGTTCGACGTGTGCATGCGCTTTTTGCGGGAGAACCCGTGGGAGCGCCTGCGCCAGATCAAGGCGGTGTGCAAAAAGACGCCGCTCCAGATGCTCCTGCGCGGACAGAACATCCTCGGCTACAAGCACTATCCGGACGACATCGTGGACCGTTTCGTGGCGCTCGCGTGCGAAAACGGCATGGACATCTTCCGGGTGTTCGACGCGCTGAACGACCCGCGCAACCTGGAGCAGGCCATTCGCAGCGTGAAGAAGTGGGGCGGCCACGCGCAGGGCACGATCTGCTACACGACCTCGCCGGTGCACACGGTCAAGAAGTACGTGGAACTCGCCAAGGAGCAGGAGGCGATGGGCATCGACTCGCTGTGCATCAAGGACATGGCGGGCATCTTGACCCCGGGCGCGGCGCGCGAACTTATCGCCGCGCTCCGCAAGGCGCTCCCCGAAATGCCTATCCAGGTCCATTCGCACATGACGAGCGGCATGGCGGCGGCCATGTATCTGGCCGCGGCGGAAGCCGGCGCCGGGTGTCTGGACTGCGCGATTTCGACGATGAGCTCGTTTTCCAGCCAGCCGCCGACGGAGAGTATCGTCGCAATTCTGGAGTCGGAGGGATTCGACACGGGCCTCGACCTGAAGAAGCTCGCGAAAATCAACGCCTACTTCAAGGAACTCAAGAAAACGCGCCAGCCGGCCTCTTCGCGCAAGGTCGAGCCGGTGGACGCGGGCGTGCTGGTCCACGCGATCCCCGGCGGCATGATCTCGAACCTGCGCTCCCAGCTCGCCCAGCAGGACGCGTTGGACCGTCTGGGCGAGGTGTTGGAGGAGCTTCCCAAGACGCGCGCCGACATGGGCTATCCGCCGCTCGTGACGCCGACGTCCCAGATCGTGGGCGTGCAGAGCGTGCTGAACGTGCTTTCGGGCGCGCGGTATTCGATGGTCACCGACGAGACGAAGCACTATGCCGCGGGTTACTACGGACGCACCCCGGCTCCGATCGAACCCGAACTGCGCAAGAAGCTCTGCGGCGATCTGGAACCGATCACATGCCGTCCGGCGGACCTTCTGAAGCCCGGTCTCGTGGCCGCGGCGGACGCGATTCCGGCCGGCCTCCTGCAGGCGGAAGAGGACATCCTTTCCTATGCGCTTTTCCCGGAAGTCGCCCTCGGATACTTCAAGTGGCGCAAGGCCGACCCTGCGAAGCGCGAACCCATTCCGGCCGACGTCGAGCAGGCGAAAGCCGCGGCTGAAGCCCCTGCGGGGACGCCTGCCGCGAAGAACGCCGCGCCCGCGGCCGCCACAAACGTTCCGGCCGGCACGCCCGTCGTCGCGCCGCTGAACGGAACCTTCTACCGCAGCGACGCGCCCGGCAAGGCGCCCATGGCGGCGGACGGCGCCGTGGTCAAGGCAGGCGACGCGGTGTGCGTCGTCGAGGCGATGAAACTCTTCAATCCGATCAAGGCTCCCGCCGCCGGCAAGATCACGTTCCTTGTCGAACACGGCAAGCCCGTGACGAAGGGACAGGTTCTCGCCGTCATCGCGTAAACAACGGAAAGGCGCACGCCGCCGGAGAGGGTGTTGGATATGGAAAATGAGAGAACGAAAAATCCGCGTATTCTTATTGTGACGCCTGAAATCACCTATCTCCCCGAAGGGATGGGGAATCTGGCGGGGCGCATGTCCGCGAAAGCGGGCGGCATGGCGGATGTTTCGGCGTCGCTCGTGGCAGCGCTGTACGAACTGGGGGCGGACGTCCACGTCGCCCTCCCGCACTACCGCCGCATGTTCCATGTCGAAACCGGCCAGCTCGTGGCGGACGAACTGCGCAAGTACAAAGCCCATCTCTCCGACGAGCGCATCCATCTGGCGGAAGACCGCTGCTTCTACTATCGCGACACGGTGTACGACCAGGGCGACGGGAACCTGAAACTCGCGCTCGCCTTCGAGCGCGAGGTCATCAACAACATCATACCGCGCGTGCAGCCCGACTTGATCCATTGCAACGATTGGATGACGGGGCTCATACCGGCGGTCGCGCGCCGGGAGGGGATCCCCTGCCTCTTCACGGTGCACAACATCCACACGCAGAAGGTCACCCTGGCGCGCGTCGAGGACAGCGGAATCGACGCGGCGGAGTTCTGGCAGAATCTCTACTATTCGTATCCGCCCTACAACTACGAGGAATCGCGCAACAACAATCCGGTCGATTTGCAGGCCTCGGGGTGTTTCGCCGCGCACTTCATCAACACGGTGTCCCCGACCTTCCTGCAGGAAATCGTGAACGGCTGGTTCTCGTTCATCCCGGACTCAATCCGCAACGAAATCCGCAACAAGTACAACGCCGGGTGCGCCGTCGGCATCCTGAACGCGCCGGACGCCACGGACAATCCCGAGACGGACGAGAAGATTCCCTACCGTTACGGGCCAGACAACCATTGGGAGATGAAGCGGCGCAACAAACTCGCGCTGCAGAACGCGCTCGGACTGGAGGAGAACGCCGACGCGCCGCTCTTTTTCTGGCCGTCGCGCCTGGATCCCGTGCAGAAGGGGCCGCAGCTGCTGACGGATATCACCTTCAAGTTCCTCGACAAGTACGCGAAGGAGGGTGCGCAGATCGCCGTCGTCGCGAACGGCGCCTACCAGAAACCGTTCCGCGACATCCAGGCTTTCCACGGCATCTCCAAGCGGCTGGCGGTGCACGATTTCGACGGGCGCCTGTCGCAACTCGGATTCGCCGCGAGCGATTTCATGCTGATGCCCTCGCTTTTCGAGCCGTGCGGGCTCCCCCAGATGCAGGCGCCGATCTACGGGTCTCTCGCGGTCGTGCACAACACGGGCGGTTTGCACGATACCGTCGAGCCGCTCGATTGGGAGAAGTCGACCGGCAACGGCTTCCGGTTCGACACCTACGATTCGAACGGGCTCTTCTGGGCGATGGACCAGGCGATGGAATTCTTCCGTCAGCCGCGGGAAATCCGCGAACGCGAAGTGGCGCGGATCATGAGGGAGTCCATCCAGCGTTTCAGCCATCAGACCTGCGCGAAGGAATACATCAAACTCTACGAAAGAATGCTCGATCGTCCGCTCGTCAAATAGCCGGACGTACGACAGGGCAGGGATTCCCATTGGACTGCGAAACATGATGTGCGAATATCAGAGGATAGCGGCGGCCGTGCCCCGCGTGACCCCCGGAGATGTTTCGGCCAATCTCGCGGAAATCGACCGTTTGCTTGCCGCGCCCGAGATGGCGGACGCCGCGGCCGTCGTTTTTCCCGAACTCTGCCTGACGGGCTACACCTGTGCGGACCTCTTCTATCGCCCGTCCCTGCTGGCGGAGGCCGAAACGGCCCTGGCCTGTCTGGTCCGGCGGATGCTTTCGCGCGGCCTGCTGATCGTCGTGGGACTTCCTGTGCGCCATGATGGGCGTATTTTCAACTGCGCCGCGGTTCTCCACAAGGGCTTGAAGGGCCTCGTCCCCAAAAGTTACCTGCCCGGTACGCGCGAGTTCTACGAATCGCGCTGGTTCGCGACGGCGCAAGAGCGTACGGCGTCCACCCTCGATTTCGCCGGCGAAAAGGGCGTGCCTTTCGGGAACGACCTGCTCTTCGCCGCGGGCGATGCGGTTTACGGCGTGGAAATCTGCGAGGACATGTGGACGGCGAATCCGCCTTCCACGCGCCTGGCGCTCCAGGGTGCGAACATCCTCCTCAATCCGAGCGCCTCGAACGAAGTCGTGGGCAAGACGGAATACCGCCGCGCGCTCGTGACGGGCCAGTCGGCGCGCTGCCTGGCCGCCTACGTGTACGCCGGGGCGGGGCCGGGCGAGTCCACCACGGACCTCGTCTTCGGCGGGCACGCCCTGATAGCCGAAAACGGCAACTTGCTGGCGGAAGGCGCGCGCTTCCGCCGCGCGTCGCACCTGACCGTCGCGGATGTGGATGTCGACTTCCTGAACTACGAGCGCTCCGCGAACTTCGCCTTCCGCCAAGGGTCGCAGACGACGGACCCCGTGCGCCGCATCGAACTGGGCGAAACGCCGCGGACGGTCGAGGGGTCTTTGCTGCGTCCGCACGATCCGCATCCCTTCGTGCCCGGATCGGCGGACGATCGTGCGCTCCGGTGCGCGGAAATACTGGCGATCCAGTCCACGGGGCTGGCCACGCGGCTGGAAGCCATACGGTGCCGCACGGTCGTCTTGGGCCTTTCGGGCGGACTCGACAGCGCCTTGGCCCTGCTGGTTTGCGTGGAGGCGTTCGACCGTCTGGAATTGCCGCGGACGGGAATCCGCTGCTATTCCTTGCCGGGGTTCGGCACGACGAAGCGGACGAAGAACAATGCCGAAGAGCTGTGCGCGGCGCTGGGCGTCACGCTCGAGACGGTGGACATCTCGGATCTGGCCCGCCTGAACCTCGCCGAACTCGGCCGCGACGAGAGCGTGAAGGACGTCACCTACGAGAATGCGCAAGCGCGCGGCCGCACCTATTTCCTCATGAACAAGGCCAACCAGCTGGGCGGAATCGTCGTGGGGACGGGCGACCTCTCGGAGCTGGCGCTCGGCTGGTGCACGTACAACGGCGACCACATGAGCATGTACGGCGTGAACGCGGGCGTCCCCAAAACGCTCGTGCGCTATGTCGTGGAGTGGTACGCGAACGAAAAGGACGCGCGCGCCAGGTCGCCCCTCTTCGACATTCTCGCCACGCCCGTAAGCCCGGAACTCCTGCCCCCGACCGCGGCGGGCGAAATCGCGCAGAAGACCGAGGACAAGGTGGGACCCTACGAGCTCCACGATTTCTATCTCTACCACTTCCTGCGGCGCGGCGCGTCCAAGGAGAAAATCCGGCGCCTGGCGTACGAAACGTTCCCGGACTACGACCGCGAGACGATCGACAAGTGGCTGGACGTCTTTTTCGTCCGTTTCCGGACCCAGCAGTTCAAGCGCAGCTGCCTGCCGGACGGCCCCAAGGTGGGAAGCGTCAATCTTTCGCCGCGCGGCGATTGGCGCATGCCGAGCGATTTGGCTGTTCTGATTTAATGGAGGCTAAGTAAGATGTATAGTGATTTGCCCCTTTGGCTTTCGCTTCTGTTTGTGGTGACCGGGCTCGTCGCGCTGACCTGGTCGAGCGGAATCTTCGTGGACGGTTCGGCCGCGCTCGCGCGCCGGTGGGGCGTTTCGCCGTTCGTCATCGGCATGGTGATCATCGGCTTCGGCACGTCGGCCCCGGAACTTTGCGTGAGCGCGCTTTCGGGGATTGCGGGACACGCCGATCTTTCCCTCGGCAACGCCTACGGCAGCGACATCTTCAACATCGCCGTCATCCTCGGCGTCGCCGCCCTGATACGCCCCCTGGTCGTGAAGCCCACGTTGGTCAAGTTCGGCGCGCCGCTTCTGGTCCTTGTGTCCATTCTGCCGGTGGCGCTTGTCTGGGACGGACGCCTCTCGCGCCTGGACGCGATCGTCCATCTGGCCGTCTTCGCCATCGTTCTGCCGCTTTACTGCTGGATCGACCGCTCGCCCGCGAAGGAAAGCGCGGAGGAAGAGGTCCCGGCCCCGAACCACCCGCTTCTGCTCGACTTGCTGATGGTCGCCGGCGGTCTCGCGGTCCTGATCGGCTCGAGCCACTTTCTGGTCTGGGGCGCGGTCGACTTGGCGCGCGTGTGCGGCGTGAGCGAACTTTTGATCGGCCTGACGATTGTCGCCATCGGCACCTCCCTGCCCGAACTCGCCAGCGCCATCCAGTCCGCGCGGCGCGGACAGGACGAATTCGTGCTCGGCAACATCGTGGGTTCGAACTTTTTCAACTCGCTCGCGGTCGTGGGGCTCTCCTGCGTAATCAACCCGCCGGCGAAATTCTCGCCCTACATCCTGACGCGCGATTTGCCGCTCATGATCGCGCTTTCGGCCTCCATCGCCTTGTTCGGCTTCAATCGCCGCAACCCGTCCGCGAACGGCACGGTGACGCGAAAAGAGGCGGTTGTCTGGATTCTCGCCTATATCGCCTATGCGGGCGTCATGTTGGTGCAGGAGTCCGGGACGGGGGTGGCGGCGCCTTGAAGCTGTCCGTCAAGATCTGCCTGTCCGTCCTTGCCGTCTATCTGGGCGCGGCGATTTATGGCGAAATCGAGTATCGCGCGGCCAGAGTGCGCGATGTCACGCCCGTCTACAACCGGGTGCGCGCGGACGCGCGCTATCTGGCGCCGTTCGCCCAGGCCCCCGACGGCGCGCGCTATTGGCTGGGAACGGACAATCTCGGCCGCAGCGTGGCGCGGCGGCTCGTGCAGGGTGCGCGCATAGCCTTCCACGTCGGCGTGATGACGTCGCTGATCGCGATACCGCTCGGTGTCCTGCTCGGCCTGCTGGGCGGCTACTTTGGCGGTGCGACGGACGCGCTCGTCGTGTGGCTTTGCGCGACGGTCGCCTCCATGCCGGGTCTGCTTTTCATACTGGCCATATCGCTCGTCGCGGGACAGGGCCTTCTCGGCATCTACCTCGGCATCGGCCTGACGACCTGGGTGGGCGTCTGCCGGACCGTGCGCGGCGAAGTCATGAAGCACGCCGGACGCGCCTACGTGCAAGCCGCGCGGACGCTGGGCTATTCGCACATGCGCATCATGTTCCGGCACATCCTGCCGAATGTCGCCCATATCGTCCTCATCCAGTTTTCAATCCGTTTCCCGGCCGCCGTCTCGACGGAGGTGTTCATCTCCTTCCTCGGCATCGGCGTGCAGGGCGAACCGAGCTGGGGCGTCATGATCAACAACGCGCGCTTGCGCCTGTGGCAGGGCGTCTGGTGGGAAATGGCTTTCACGACGCTCGCCATTTTCTTCCTGGTCCTGGCGTTCAACCATTTGGCGGACTTCCTGCGCGACAGGCTGGACCCGGCCTTGCGGGCGGAACGGTGAGTTTTTGGAGGCGCGTATGAAGAAACTGTTCATTGTCGATTTGATGCCCTTTCTCTACAAGGGCCACTTCGTGTTCCTGCGCAATCCGCGCCTGACCGCGTCCGGGCTCAACACCTCCGCGCTTTTGGGCCTTGCCAACGGCCTGCTGGGCATTCTGCGGCGCGAAAAGCCGGACTTCCTCGTCCTCGCCATGGATTCGACCGGCCCGACCTTCCGCAAGGAAGCCTACCCGCCCTACAAGGCCACGCGGCAGAAAATGCCCGAAGACCTCGCGGCCAACATCCCCTATGCCCTGGAGCTGGCGGACGCGCTCAAGATCCCCGTCCTGCGCGCGGAGGGCTTCGAGGCTGACGACGTGATGGGCACGCTGGCGCGCCTCGGGGCGGCCGCCGGCTTTTCGGTCTACCTCGCCACCCCCGACAAGGACGCCGCCCAGCTCGTGGCTCCCAACGTCTTCCTCTACCGTCCGGCCCACGCGGGCGACGCGGCGGAAATCTACGACGAAAAGAAGGTCTGCGAACACTGGCGCCTCTCTTCGCCCGCGCAAATGATCGACTATCTCGCACTCGCCGGCGACGCGTCCGACAACATTCCCGGCATTAAAGGCGTAGGCGAGAAGACGGCCGCGGACCTCCTCGCGCGCTACGGCACCGTGGAAGGCATCCTCGCGCATGCCGCGGAACTCAAGGGCAAGCTCGCCGAACGCGTCGGGAACGGACGCAAGGACGCCGAGATCTCCAAGTTCCTGACGACCATCCGCACCGACGTCCCCCTGGCGCCGGACTGGGAAGCGTGCCGGTGCGGCGGTTTCGACCGCGAGAAGCTGGCGAAGGTCTGCGCGAAATACGAACTCGCGCGCTTTGCGCGGGAAATGCTCGCCCCGGCCGAGATGGCGGCTCTGTCCGCGCAAACCGGCAAGTCCCTCGCAACCCTGGCGGACGTCCCCCACGCCTACGGGCTCGTGACAACCGAGGCGCAGGCCCGCGCGCTTCTGGACGAACTCATGAAGGAGCCGCGCATCGCCTTCGACACCGAGACCGCCGCGGCCGACGGGCACGATGCGACCGATGCGCATGGCTGCAAGCTCGTCGGCTTCTCTTTCGCCGTCGCCCCCGGAAGGGCGTGGTACGTGGACGGCGTCTTCGTCGACCTCTTCCGCCCGCTCTTCGCGGATCCGGCGAAAACCTTCATCGGCCACAACGTCAAGTTCGACGTGTCCGTCCTCCTGCGCTATGGCATCGGCTTCGCCTCCACTCCGCAGGACACCTTGCTGGCGCACTACTGCCTCGACGCCGCCGCGCGGCATGGCCTGGACACGCTCGCCGAACAGGAACTCGACTACCGTCCGATCCCGATCACGGATCTCATCGGCGTCAAGGAGCGCGGCAAGTCCCAGCGCTCGATGGCGGACCTCAAGCCGGAAACCGTCCGCGATTACGCGGCGGAAGACGCGGACGTCGCCCTGCGGCTGGCCGCGAAACTCTTCCCGGCCGTCGAGGCGGCGGGGTGCGCGAAAGCCCTGCACGACGTCGAGGAGCCGCTCGTCAAAGTGCTGGTCGACATGGAGCGCGAAGGCGTGCGGCTCGACGTCGCGGCGCTCGGGAGCTACGGCGCGCAGCTCGACAAGGAGATCCTGGGCATCGTCACCCAAATCGCCGACTTGAGCGGACCTGGCTTCAACCCCGACAGCCCCCGGCAATTGGGCGAGCTCCTCTTCGGCAAGCTGCACCTCTCCGCCGAGGGCGTCAAGAAGACCGCGACCGGCGGCTATTCGACGGACGAGAAGACCCTCGCGCGCCTCATGGGGGCGCACCCGATCATCCCCCTCATCCTCGACTACCGCGCCTGCGCCAAGCTGAAATCCACCTACGTGGACAAGCTCCCCGCGCTCATTGACGAGAACGGCCGCATCCACACGACGTTCGCGCAGGCGTTCACCGAAACCGGGCGCCTCTCTTCGTCCAATCCCAATCTGCAGAACATCCCCGTCCGCACCGCCCGCGGCAAAATGATCCGCAAGGCCTTCGTCGCGCGCGACGCGGACCACGTGCTCGTGTCGGCGGACTACTCCCAGATCGAACTGCGCCTGATGGCGGCCTTCTCCAAGGACGAATCCTTGCTGCAGGCCTTCCGCGACGGGATGGACATCCATCGCGAGACGGCGAGCCGCGTCTACAACGTCTTCCCCGAAATGGTGACGCCCGAGCAGCGTGCGTTCTGCAAGATGGTCAACTTCGGCATCATCTACGGCATCTCGGCCTTCGGCCTCGCCCAGCGCCTGAAAGTCTCGCGCAAGGAAGCCGCGCAGCTCATCGACACCTACTTCAGGCTCTATCCGCGTGTGAAGACCTACATGGAGGAGTCCATCGCCAAGGCCCGCGCGACCGGGTACGCCGTCACGGTCCTCGGCCGCCGGCGCACGCTGCGCGACATCAACTCCCGCAACGCCACGGCGCGGCAGTCCGCCGAACGCGACGCCATCAACACCCCCATCCAGGGCAGCGCGGCGGATCTCATCAAGACCGCCATGGTCAACATCGACCGGGCCCTGCGCGCCGCCCGTTTGCGCACCCGCTGCGTCCTCCAGATCCACGACGAACTTCTCTTCGACACGCCGCGCGCCGAAGTCGAGCAGGTGAAGGCGATCGTCCGCAAGGAAATGACGACCGCGATCGACTTCGGCGTCCCGCTCGAAGTGAGCATCGGGGAGGGCGACAATTGGCTCGACGCGCACTAGCCTGCGCCCTGCTCGCCGCCCTCGCCGGCGCCGGACCCCGCGCGGACGCGGAGCCGGCGGCGGACGAAACCACGAACCGCGTCGACCTGGCGGCCCTCGCCGCCTGCGGAACCGGCGAGACGAACGGCTGGACCGTCTCCGGACTGGTGGCCTACGGCTCCGCCAACAAAAACTTCAAGCCCAACGTGTCGCTCAAGAAGGCGGACAGCTTCGCCCGGTCGCCCGACTTCGGCGCGCCCATCCGCCGCATCGCCTTCGACGTCCGCTCCTCTTCGGCGAAGTACCGCCGCCTCGCGCTCGTTTCGCCGGACGGCGCCCCGCTCCACGTGTGCGACTATACGAGCTTCCAGAGCGAGGGGCAATTCGCGCCCTGCGTCTATGTCCCGACGAATCCCGTCCGCCGCTTTGCCTTCCAGTACGACGGCGGTGGGCACAACACCTCCTGGTCGATCGCCAACCTCGTCGTCGTGACGGGCGCGTCCGGACTCC
This sequence comes from Verrucomicrobia bacterium UBA6354, assembly GCA_002440145.1. Taxonomy (GTDB): domain Bacteria; phylum Verrucomicrobiota; class Kiritimatiellia; order RFP12; family UBA1067; genus UBA1067. Next base: position 1,126 of record DJRS01000175.1, on the reverse strand, counting down.
AGCCGCCCACGGATCTCGTCGCCGCGACGAACGCGGCCTTTACGCGCCTTTCCTGGCGGCATGATGCGCAGGCGGTCTCCAACCGCGTGGACGTCTACCGTCTGGACGTGGCGGCTTTGGGCTCCACGAACGAGGTCCGGCGGTATGACCTCTCGTGCCTCGTCGCGCCCTCCGGAAAGTTGACGGAATGCTCCGCCCTCGTCGAGCAGACGTTCGGCGGCGAACTCCGCGGCGAGCGGCTGTACCTGTCGGGCGACCATCCCGGCGTCCTGCGCCTTTCGACCACGGATGATCGCGGCCGGCTGGTTCTGGCGCGCCCCACCGCGGCGACCCATCTGCGGCTCGTCCTCGCCCGCGCCACGACGAACGACTGCGACGAAACGACGCTCGTCTGGGGACTCCCCGCGCAGACGAACATTCTCGCCACCTTGCGCCTGACGGACTCTTTCCGCACGAACCTGTGCCCGCTCGCCGCGGCGAAGGGCGCGGCGGAACTCCACCTCTTCACCACGCGCCGCAAGACCAACACCCGCCTGTTCGTCAAGGATCTCGCCTTTCTGTCCCTCCGGGAGACCCAGTACCGGCGGACGCACGTGCACACCGGCTTCGTGGCGCACGCCTCCCGCCTCGACGTGCGCGGACTCGTCCCACGCCGTCCCCACATCTTCACGGTGACGGCGTACGCCGCGGATGGCGCATCCGTCCGTTCGGCGGACTCGGACGTGTTCTACCCGGCTCGTCCGCCCGGTTTCGCCCTCGTCTTCGAATGACCCGGCCGCGCCGCCCCTACCCAACGGCAGGGGGGAATTTAACCGTGTAGAGAATGTAGAAAATGTAGACTAGGAGGGGCACACGGCCACCCCATCCCCATTCTGCATTGTCTCTATTTTCTACACGGTCGATAAACCTAAAAATCGCAGTTGGAAGGCTGGAATCGGGGCTACGACCTTTGTTTTCAAGGGGGTAGTGGATTTGCCGTTTTCGCCAAGCGGGTGAAAAACGAAGCCGTTCGTCGATTCGCGCGTTCCTGTCGCGGCTGGCGTCTGCGTCGCAGTTGAGCGGGGAAGAACGCCGTCCACGCCTGATCACACACGCGTTCCGGCGCAACGGCCACCCCGTTCCGGCG
>DJRS01000010.1:1986-11824 GCA_002440145.1 Verrucomicrobia bacterium UBA6354 | reverse complement strand
CACGAGAACGGATCGCCTGCAGGCGGGTAATTGCCTGCTAGTTTGAGCTTTCTATCGAAATCAAGCATTAAACATGCAGATATCTCCTGAAAACCGGAACGCCCCGGTCGGGCATCCCCGTTTCACCCGTTTTGTGCGTCCGAGAGGGGCAAAACGCCCCGAACCATGATGCCGGTTTCCATTGCGGTCTCTAGCCTTCCGCTTTCCCAACAGTTTCTTCTCATTTTGGGGTATCGTCCTCCACCTCCGGAACGGTTTGCCCCGGGGGTCTCATCCTATTGTACACTTTTCGCCGACAGATTTTCAAAAAGAGTGCTTGACGCGGAGGGGCAGTTTTTGGTATCATATACGCCAGTTGTCCATCGTAGGACGCTTGGCGAGATAGCTCAGTTGGTAGAGCGCAGGACTCATAAGCCTAAGGTCAAGGGTTCGATCCCCTTTCTCGCCACCATTCCATTCTGAGAGAGTGTCGGGGCGCTTCTGCCCGCACGGCACGCAGAATTGTTGTGCCGTGTTTTGGGCGACAGCGGCAACTTTCCGCTTGCAATTCTCGGAAAATCGTGCTATTATATTGGTAGAACATGCGGGAAAGGTTCCCGTATGGCACTATCTACAATAAGGACAAAAAGAATGGCAAAGAAAGAAATCGTTCCTACGACGAAGAGCGGCATAATCGCGGCCCTTGCGGAAGCCGGCGAGGTTTCCAAGAAGCAGGCTGTGGCGATGTATGATCGTCTCCTCGACCTTTCGATCAAGGGCGCCAAGCAGGAAGCCAAGGGCTTCATGCTCCCCGGCCTCGGCAAGGTCAAGCTCATCAAGCGCCCTGCGCGCACCGGGCGCAATCCCGCGACGGGCGAGACCATCAAGATCAAGGCCAAGACGGTCGTCAAGATCGTGGCGTGCAAGGCGCTCAAGGATGCCATCCTCGGCAAGTGACTTCCCGTGCGGACGTCGCGCCAGAGGGCGCGATATCCGCAAATGAAAAGGCGGGTGCGGAAAGATTCCGCGCCTGTTTTTTGTTTTCGGGCGGTGCGCCGCAGGCGGATGCGGAGAGAGTGGAGCCCTAAAGCCGGTTGCGACCCTTGCGCCGGTCGCACGCCGCGAGCCACCAGAGGCCGCCGCCCAGCAGCAGGTACCAAAGTCCGCACAGGTACCACGGCCAAGGGGCGGTTTCGCCATGCGCGCCGGGCAGCGCCGCGGTCAAGAAGGAGACGTTGGACATGACGTCCGCGACGAGAACCGCCAGATTCGTGAAGTAGGCGGCGAGCGGATCCGAGAGAAAACTCGCCAGGAGCCCCACGCTCGCGACGATCACGGCGCATTCCGCCGCGGGCACGAGGACGAGGTTCGCGACCAGTCCGCCGAGCGTGAAGCGTCCGAACGCCGAGGCGACGAGGGGGACGCCCGCCGCCCAGGTGGCGAGCGTCAGGACCGCGATGCGTACGCCGGGCCGCGCATGTTGCGTGGCGCGCACGGCGAATATCAGCGTCAGCACGACGGCGAACGACAACTGGCTGCCGACGTTCAGCAGGAGGGACGGGTCCGACAGGTGCGTGACGAGGAACGTCGCCGTCCACGCCGAAAGCGCATTCGGCGCCCGTCCGAAGACGAACGCGGCGAAATAGAGGCTCGCCATCCCTGCGGCCCGTATGGCCGAGGGACTGGCGCCCGTCAAAAGGACATAGAGCCAGACGAGCGGGACCAGCGCGACCCCGAGATAGCGCTGCCCAATGTCGCACACCATCAGGAGAACGGCCAGGATCTGCGCCACCACCATGACGTGCAGGCCCGATATGGCGAACACGTGGATCGTCCCGGCGAGGGCGAAGGCCTCGCGCGTCTCCCGCGGCAGACGCGCCCGCTCCCCGAGCAGGATCGCCCGCACGAGGGCCAGCGACTCCGAGTCCGGCCGGACGCCGATGCCCAGACGGCGCGAAAAATCGCCGCGGACGCGGCGCAGCCAGGCCTGGAGGGGACGCTCCGCGGCGGATGTCGCCCGCCGTGCGCAGGCGTGGGCGCCGGCGATGCTGTAGGTCGGCCGTCCATTCCGGCCGGGCGCCTCCGCATTCAGCCAGCCGGCGCAGTCCCATTCTTCGCCGGGCCGCGGCGGTTCGCCCCCCGACCAGCGTGAAATGCGCACGCGCACGGGCAAGGGACCGATATCCGCCATGAAAACGATGTTGGTCCCGCCTTTCGCGGAGGGGCGCAGGGTGATGTTTTCGGGAATCGAGAGCCGCGCCGGGAAGGGCTTGCCGTTGTTCAAGAGGCGTGCTTGGCGGAGGACGTCCTGCCGTGCGGCCACGAGTTGCCCCGCCCGCGCATAGCCCAGACAGGCGATGCAGACGAGCCAAAGGCCCCAAGAACGCCAACCCCAGGCGAGAAGCGCGGCGAAAAACAGGATTCCGCACGCTGCCGGGCGAAAGACCGCCGCAGCGGAGGGCCAGGCGAACGCGAGGGCTTCGCCCGCGGCCAGCGCCGCACAGAGAATCAGCCCTTTGCGCATGGATCCGCCCGGTCAGTATTCGGCGACCAGGACAGGCGTGGACGCCAGCAAAAAGAGGGATAATTCCGAAAAATCGGCGGGCGAGAAGGAAAGTCCCAGGCGGGCGAACTGCCGCGTGGGATCGTCCGTCGTCCGGTAGAACCCGGGAGCCGCCCGGGAGGGGCGCGCCAGTTCGTACGCCTTGAAGAGCTTGCCGTCCAGCATGAGCTCCGCGAGCTGGCTCCGGCGGTGCACCACGAGGGTGAAATTGGGCCGGTTGAGAACGCGCACGGGACTGCCCGGGCGCATTTCGTCCACATTGCGCCAGCGGTTGAGCTTCAAGAGCGCCGCCACCGTCATGCCCTGTTCTTTTGCGATCCGCGCGGCGGAATTGCCCTTGCGCGGCGTTACTTCGGCCGTCCACGGCGAGCCGCCCCCGCCGAACATCCAGCGGAAGTTGAGCCGTCCGAGGCGTTTGACGAGTTCGTGGTCTATGTCGGCCGTCGGGTTGCCCGGCTGGGCGCGCAAAAGCTCGATGGTCTCGACCTGCCGGGACAGATCGCGGTCGCGTTCCGCCTCCGTCAGGCGCATGAGCAGATTGCGCACCACGCGCGGGCGCTCCTCCAGCAGGGCCTTCCCGGGCGGGACGGCGGGCGAGAGGGGCGGCGCCGGGAGAGCGGACGGGGCGGGCCGCGGCGCTTCCGCGAGAACGGCCGCGCCCGCGTCCGGATTCCCGGCCGTGCGTGCGCGCAGCCGGTTGACGAGCGTCGCCGCGAACGAGACGAGCACGACCAGCACGGCTGCGCCGATCAATATGCCGCGGCCGGAAGGGCGCTCCTCGTCCCGCAGGGGGTCGAACTCGATACCGAACTTACCGCGCGCAAGCGACATGGCGAGCCTCTCCCGTCCTCACTTGGCCGCCGGCTTGTCCGCCTCGACAATGTTCGAAACGGCGCTGCGCAGAACTTCGACCACGTTGCCCGGGGCCGTTTCGATGCGGAACGTCTTCTCGGTCGCCTCGACGATCGTGCCGATAAAGCCGCCCGCAAAGACGACTTTCGCCCCTGCGCGGAGGTTCTCGATCATTTTGCGGCGTTCTTTCTCGCGGCGCTGCTGCGGGCGGATCATCATAAAGTAGAAGATCGCCAGGATGAGGAGCATCGGCACGAGCATGCCGAAGCCGCTCTGTTGCTGCGGTGCGGCCGGAGCCGGCGCTTCCGCGGGTTGTGTCGTCGTCGCCACGGTCGTCGTAGCCGCCGGCGCTTGGGTTTCATTCATGGTTGGTTGTGTCCTTTCTTACCTGCTCTTTCCAGCCCGCGAAGGAACCGTCGGCGATCGCCGCGCGCATTTCCTCCATGAACCGGTTGAGAGCGAAAACGTTGTGGATGGTCAAAAGCCTGAGGCCGAGTATTTCGTTGCACGCCAGCAGATGGCGCACGTAACTGCGGGTGAAGGTGCGGCAGCAGTAGCAGTCGCACCCTTCCTCCACGGGACCCTGGTCATAGATCCATTTCGCGGCTTTGATGGCGACGTTGCCGTGCCGCGTGATGGCCGTTCCGTGCCGGGCGATGCGCGTGGGGATGACGCAGTCGAACATGTCCACGCCGCGCGCCACGCATTCGGCCATCTGGTGCATGACCCCGAGGCCCATGACGTAGCGCGGCGCTTCCCGCGGCAGATACGGGACGGACGCCTCGACCGCCCGGTACATCTCCTCTTCGGGTTCGCCCACGCTCACGCCGCCGATCGCGTAGCCGTCGAAGCCGATCTTGACGAGCTCCTCGGCGCAATGCCTGCGCAGGTCCGCGTAGACGCCGCCCTGGACGATGCCGAAGACGAGCTGGCCGGGGGCGTGGGGGCACGCCTTGGAGCGCGCCGCCCAGCGGATCGTCTGCTCCACGCTGGAGACGGCGCGCGCCCGGTCGCAGGGATAGGGGAGGCATTCGTCGAACACCATGGCGATGTCGCTGCCGAGAATGCGTTGCATCTCCATGGACTCCTTCGGGCCGAGGAAGAACTCGTGGCCGTCCAGATGCGAATTGAACCGGCAGCCTTCCTCCGTTATCTTGCGCATCTTCGCGAGCGAGAAAACCTGGAATCCGCCCGAGTCGGTGAGGATGGGACCGTCCCATTTCATGAAGGCGTGCAGACCGCCCGCCGCGGCGATGACGTCCGGCCCCGGGCGCAGCATGAGGTGGTACGTGTTGCCGAGAACGACCTGCGCATGGTTCTCCGAAAGGTCCCGCGGCTCGAGCGACTTGACGGTGCCCAGCGTGCCGACATCCATGAAAACGGGCGTTTCCACGGTGCCGTGCGCCGTCTCGAGGCGGCCCAGACGGGCCCCTGTGCGCACATCTTCTCTGATGATGTCAAATGTCATGCCCTATATTTTACCAAAAAACGGTTGCCTTTTGGAGAAAAATGATGTATCATATTAGGTGTTTGAATGAAGGAACAGATTCTATGACAAAGATACTGCATGTATTCGTGTACCTTTTCGTGGCCTTGGCCGGAGCCGCCCTGTGGTTCGAGCTCCAGTTGAACGCACAGCGTGCTACGCTGGCGGACAGGGGGCGTTTGCAGGAAGACTACCTGATCAAAATAGCCAGCACCATCGAGAAGGCCGAGCCGGACAAGAGCGTGACGACCGAAATGCGCATGGACGTGTCGCCCGTGGAAGCGAAGATCGTCGATACGCCCGAAACCGAGAACATACTCGAAGACTACAAGTTCTATCTCGAGAAGCAGTCTCTCGAGACGTTCTCCTGGGGCGCGCGCGAACGCCAACAGTTGCGCGACGTCTACGTGACGGACGCCGAAGGGAAGCCGGTCATGGACGGCGGACGCCCGCTGATGGACGGCCCCGGAACAGAGAAGGAACTCCTGGAACAGCTCTTCCAGGCGTGCTCCGCCCAGCAGGCCCGCCTCAACACGACGCGCGAGGCGTTGAAAAAGCTGCGCGACCTTCTGGAGCAGACCGTGTCCGAAGTCAACAGGCTGAAGCCGGAGCTTCGCCAGGCCAAGGTGTCCGAGACCGAAGCCGCCTCCCAGCAGGAGAAGGCCGAAAAGTCGCACAATACGCTGGAAACCCAGAATGTCAAGATCCGCTCGCAGATCGACGAGCTGAACGCCGAGATCGCCTCCCTGCGCGATGAAGCCGTCTCCGCCCGGGACGAGACCGACGCCGCGAAGGAGGAGCTCGCCAAGGCGTTGCGCGAGAACGAGCAGCTCAAGAAGGTTGCAAAGGACGCGCTCGCGCAAGCGAACGTGGGCCCTGCGGCCGAGGCGGGCGCCGATACGTCCGTGACGCTCCCGGCCGGGGACAAGGGCACGGTCGTCGAGGCCGACGCGGAAGATCTGTTCGCCATCGTCAAGCTCTCGAACGAGGCGCTGAAGGAGCTCAAAGGACCGGAGCTCAACAAACCGTTGCCGCGTGTGGAGCTTTCGGTGAAGCGGCCGGGCTACAAGGGCGTCGCCGGCGAGTTCATCGGGCGTCTGCGCCTGCGCCAGGAAGTGCCGGGCAAGAACTATGTCGTCTGCGATATTCTCGCGAACTGGTCGCAAGGGGAGATCAAGTCCAATGACGTCATCTTCGCGGACTGATCTGCGCATATGGCTGCTGGGGGGCGCGCTGGGCGCGTGCCTCCTGTTCGCGGGGTGCATAGCCGACACGGCCGAGGACAGCGACCTGCCCTGGTCGTCGAACAAGTCGTGGGAGGGCATGGCCCCCATCGCCCCCTCCATCATGAACCAGTACGACTAGCCCATGCTGGAGAACGTTTCGTTCACAAACAACCAAAGCGGCGTCCGATTGGATGCCGCTTTGGTCGCGGCGTTCCCGGCGACGACGAAAGCCTTCGCGCGCGAGGCGGTGGCGTCCGGCGCGGTCACGGTGAACGGACGGCTTCTGCCCAAAGGACGCCGCCTCGCCGGCGGCGAACGGATTGCGGTGGCCCGCCTCGCGGAGGCCCGCGACAACACGGTCGCCCCGAATGCCGCGGTGGACCCCCATGTCATCTACGCGGACGACGCGCTGCTGGGGTGCGACAAACCGGCCGGGATGCCGGTGCAGCCCCTGTCGCACAACGAAACGGCGACGCTCGCGAACGGCATCGTGGCGCGGTACCCGGAATGCGCCCCTCTCGGCGACCGGCCCCTGCTCGCCGGCGCCGTCCACCGCATCGACGCCGACACCTCCGGGCTCGTCCTGGTCGCGCGCACCGCCCCCGCTTTCGCGGCGTTGCGCGCGCAATTCGCCGCACAGACGGTCGAGAAGACCTATCTCGCGCTCGTGGAAGGACATTACACCGCCGGCGCGACCCTCGAAAACGACCTCGCGCACGACCCGTCCATTCCCTTCTGCCGGATGATCGACGCGCACCACAACCGGCTCTGCGAAAGCGAACGGCGCCGTCTGCGCCCCCTGCACGCCGTCACGCGCTACGAACCCGTCGGACATACGCGCGCCGGGAACGAGGAACGGACGCTTTTGCGCATCACCATCTTCACGGGCGTCACGCACCAGATCCGGGCGCAACTCGCCCTGTCGGGCATCCATATCGTAAACGACCGGCTCTATGGGGCGTTCGCGGTCGAGAACCAGACTGGGCATTGCCTGCACGCTTTCGCCGCGGCGTTTGTCCACCCTGTGACCGGACGGTCCCTCCGGATCGAGACGCCCCTCCCGGACTGGGCGCGCCTGAAACCTGCAAAATGAGAACCATCCCCGAGTACGATCTGCATCCCCGCGGCACCCATGTGGACGCCGCGCTCGCGTCCCTTGACCGCTATATCTCGTCCGCACGCGCGCACGGTCCGGCGCTCTTCGCCGTCATCACCGGCTACGGGTCGGGCGGCGGCACCTCGCGCATAAAGGAGGCCGTCCTGGCCGCGTGCGCCGTCTACAGACGCCAGAACCACATCCGCGGTTATTTGGACGGCGAATATGCGGGCGACATCTTCTCCATGCAGGCGCTTGCCTTCCCGCGTCTGGCGGAGCTGCCGCCCCTCTACAAGCGTTCTCCCAACCCGGGGCTCGTGTTCATCTGCATCTGAAGAAAGGCATTATGACGAAAAAAACCGAAGATCCCGAAGAACTGCAGCTCAAGGTGCTGCTCTTCAACGTTCAGACCTGGGAATGCATCATGCGCGCCTGTCGGAATAAAGGAATGTATGCCGCGCTCGATCCGCACGGCACGTACGCCACCTTTTTCAAGGGGTTCCCGCTGCACGGCATGAAGGTCCTGTGGGACGAAAACTCGCTCACATCGATATTTTCCCTGACCCCGGAGCTGCAGGAGTCCATCGCGAAATTGGACCCCTGCGTCCTTCATATGCAAGAACTCGGCATGATCGTCGAGCGCTATGCCACGGCCTGTTCGCGCGTCTACGGCGCACTGACCTATCTGGACTTTATGGACATTCTTCTCGGGCTGGAGGAATTCGATCCGTTGATTTCCCTGAACGAAATCAAATATATGATCACGACTCCCACGCTCAGCCCCTACGCGAAATATCTGGTCGACAGCGAACATACGATTATTTACAACCCTTGTCTGTTCGACCTGGAGAAGGAAGATTACTGGCCGGACGTCAGGCAATTCATTTCGGAGTCCGCCAAACACCCCCGCTGGAAGCCCCGCACGAAAAGGGATCTCTACAAATATTCCGAGACCTATGCAGGCGGGAAACCGAGCCAGGCGCTCGAAAAGCTCCTGGTCGCCGAGTGGGGACTCAACACGGACCTGCCCATGGACCCGGTTTACCTCAATCTCTACCGCTCTTTCGCCAACGGCGGATCTGTCGGAGACCATTTGGAGTCCATCGCGCCCTTTCTCGTGCCGGATCCCTTGGAGGGCGGACCGGAAACCTTGCGCCTCGTCAGCGCAATCTCCGCGGCGGAAAAGGACTTCCGGAATCCAAATCTGGGCGGATTCCGCCGCGGCGACAAAAGGCCCGGGGGCGCGCGCAAAGCGAAATAACCGCGGACAGACGCCTTTTGGGCTTCGACCGCGCCGCGCGTTCCGGGCTATGCGTTGCCCAGAACGTCCACGCCCGGCTGGAGGGGGCGTCCGCGCAAAAACGCACCGCCGTCCATGGGACCGCCGCCTTCGGGCTTGAGTTCCGTCAGAAGGAGGGCTGTGTCTCCGCACTTTACGACAGGACCGGGCGGCAGGGCATCTTCTCCCTTTTCACGCATGGCGGATGCCTTTAGCACCGTTCCCGGTGCGGCGTTTTTCCAGGCTTCTTCCATTTTATTGACCATCCGTGCGCGCAGAATGACGAGTCGCCCCGTGTTGCCCTTGCGCCGGAAGCGCTCCGGCAGGAAGGTGTGGCAGGCGGGCCAAGGGGAATAGGCGCGGATTTTGCGTTCGATTTCCAGGACGGGGGCCGTCCAGTCGATGAGACCGTCTGCCTTCTTCAGTTTGTGCACGTACGTCGCCTCGGCATCGTCCTGCGGGACGCTCGGCGGCAGGGCGTTGCGCCCCATCAGTTTCAGCGTCTTCGCGAGCGCAACCCCGCCCGTGACCGCGAGGCCATCCATCAGTTCCCCGCCCGTCGCGTCCAGATAAATCGGCTCGTAGCGTTGGTAGAGAATGGGCCCGTCGTCGAGTCCCGGCCCCATCCGCATGATTGTCACCCCCGTCACCCGGTCGCCCGCGGCGATTGCCGCGGCGACGGGAGCCGCGCCGCGATATTTCGGCAAAAGCGAGAAATGGCAGTTTATGCACCCGAAAAGGGGCAGTTCCAATACCGGTTTCTTGAGGATCTGGCCGTAGGCCACCACCACGGCGACATCCGGGTTCCACTCCCGCAGTTTCGCCAAGGCTTCGTCGCTGTTCACGCTCTCGGGCGAAATGATCGACTCCCCCAGCCCGTTCGCAAGCGCAAAAGCCTTGCACGGACAGGGTGTCAGCGCCTTGCCGCGCCCGGCCGGACGGTCCGGCTGTGTCACGACGCCCACGACATCAAGACCCTTTTCGCGCAAAATCGCACGCAGGCATGTGGCCGATGCGGCGGAAGAACCCATGAAAACTATTCGCATAAAGTGGGGATATTATAGCAAAAATATGCTCTTCGCGCCATGGGGGCGTACGATTTCATGGAATCTTTGGCGCTGGCGCCGCGCTTTGGACGCACTTATGCAGTGTAGACAAGAGGAAGGCTCCCTTGTCCTGGTGGTTGTTCTGCCTTTTGTTGGGCGGGCGGCAGGGGACTGCCGCCCCTACCCTTGGAGAGGAAAGCTGATATTTGCGTTCGCCTGCAGAGTGGCGGGCGGAACGTGCGAAGCCAGTCAGGCGTAGCGTTGGCGTAGCCTTTTGCCGTCCGTCGGCGTTTACTTTCTGTGCGAGAGGC
>DJRS01000010.1:0-1949 GCA_002440145.1 Verrucomicrobia bacterium UBA6354 | reverse complement strand
GCCGTTGCGCCGGAACCGCGATTCCGTTGCGCCGGAACGGAACAGGCCGGACGCGACAGGCGGGACGGACGCGTCGCCCCAAATCCTGCAGAATCCTGTCTAAAACCCCTCACCATGTTCTCCCGATCTCCACGGCCATTCTCTCTCCACAATTCTACATTTTCTACACGGCTAGATTTATCTCACGCAGAGATACGCAGAGCCACGCAGAGAGAGGGGAGCCTATCAATATTAACCGTGTAGAAAATGTAGAGAATGTAGAATGCGGAGGGTCCTCTCAATCGTGTTAATCCTGTAAATCCTGTCTACCCCTGCTCGTGCGCGGCGCCGGAGGGGTCGATTTCCCTCTCAATCGTGTTAATCCTGTAAATCCTGTCTACCCTCCCCCACGATCTCCCGATCTCCACGGCCAATAAGGCCAATATCGATAGACCCTCTCTCTACAATTCTACAACTCTACACGGCCAAAACCGATAGGCCCTCCCTTCTCCACATTCTCCCGATCTCCACGGCCAATAAGGCCGGCTCTTTGCGGTCGGTTGCCGTTTCGGGCGAATCCAACCTAATCCCAAGTCTCCGCCAGCAGGAAGTCGCGAATGTTCCGGTGCTTGATTCCGTCGCGCCCCATGTCGAATTCGTCCAGCGACACGACATACTTGGGGTAGTTGTCCCGGATTCCGGCATAGGCGCCGAATTCGCGGCGGACTGTTTCGTCCGACGCCAACAGGTAGGCCACTTGCACATAGAGCCGTTCGCCTTGTCGCTCGCAGACGAAATCGATCTCCTTTTCGCCTGCCTTGCCGACCGTCACGTCGTATCCGCGGCGCAACAGCTCGAGGAAGACGATGTTTTCCAGGATCTGGTTGATGTCGCGCCGGTTGCCGCCAAACACCGCTTCGCGGATGCCGTGGTCGGCGATATAGTACTTTTCGTTGGTCGCCAGGATTTGCTTGCCCTGCAAATCCTGCCGCTTGACTTGATAGAAAAGATAGGCGTCACAACAGTATTTGATGTAGTTCAAGACCGTTTCGGGCGCAACCGAACGATGCTCGCTCTTGAAGAACCGGGAAAGGGACGACGCGGAGAAGGTCGCGCCGACATTTGTCATGACATACGAAAGGATGCGTTCCAGCAAATCGACGTCGCGGACGTTATTGCGCATGACAACGTCCTTGAGCTGGACGGAGTTGAACAAATCCGTCAGATATTGGCGGGAAGGCGCCTCCGCATAGTTCAAGTTGGCCAAGTAAGGCATGCCGCCCGCCAGCAGATATTTCTGGAAACATTGCGGCAAAGACGCTTCGGGTGCGCCCGGTCGGTACAGATCCAGGAATTCAGCGAAGGAGAAGGGGTAAATCACAAACTCCACGTAGCGTCCGGCCAGGTATGTCGACAGTTCGCCGGAAAGCAGTTTGGCGTTCGAACCCGTGAGATAAATATCGCAATCCAGCGTCACGCGAAGAGAATTGACACATTTTTCCCAGTTCTCGACCTCTTGGATTTCGTCGAAGAAGAGATAGGTTTTCCCGGATATCGCCGCGGCGCGGCGCAGGATTTCCGCATGCAGGGCTTCCGCCTTGCAAAGTCCGGCGTTGCGCAGATCCTCGAAGTTGAACGCAATGAACTGCTCAGCCCGGGCGCCGGACGCCAGCAATTCCTGCTTCACCAATTCCAGCATGACGGATTTCCCGCTGCGCCGGATGCCGGTCATGACCTTGATCAATTCACCGCCGATAAACGGCCGGATGCGGTTCATATAGCGTTCTCGTTTTATCATTTGCCGGATTTCCTTTCTGAGAGGACACTATTTTATCAAAATATAAGTGACAAGGCAACCGCATTCTCGCGTTTTGTCAGTTGTATCTGACAATTTCCTCACCATGCACCTGTGCGGAGGGGCATGCAACCTTGATTCCCGGCCCCTTCGCTCTGGGCGACAGGGATATTCG
>DJRS01000001.1:368-10432 GCA_002440145.1 Verrucomicrobia bacterium UBA6354 | reverse complement strand
GCTTCGTTTTTCACCCGCTTGGCGAGAACGGCAGATCCACTTCCTCCCTGAAAACAAAGGTCGCAGCCCCGATTCTAGCCTTTCAACTGCGATTTTAGGGTAAATGTTTGGATTTTGCACTACGTATTTTACCTTGGTTTCTGACGCCTTTGCAGCATTTATCCGGCGCGACGACTCCATGGGGGCGGTTCTTGCGGTCTCTGGCCTTCTGCTTTCGCAACCGTTCCTTCTCCTTTTTGATTCTCGTTCGTTCTCCACCCATCGGAACGACATGCCCCGGGCGTCTCGGCCTATTGTACACTTTTCCGCAGAGTCGTGTTGAAACGCCGGAAAAGTTTTGATATAATCAAAGCCATATTGTCGAAACAAATGAATGCAAGGAGTGATTGGAGAATGACAAAGATGAGACAGTTGGGCGTTTGTGCGACGCTTGCGCTTTCGTTCGGTTCCGTGTTTGCCGCGCCGGAATGGGAGGATCCGGCCGTGAATTCCATAAACCGCCTGCCCGCGCGCACCTATTCGATGCCGCTTTCGGAGGAATCGGACGCGTTGACCGCGGCGCTCGAGCCGGCGACGCCCTGGAAGAAACTCTTGAACGGCGACTGGAAGATTTCCTGGGCGGGCAACCCCGAACTGCGCGTAAAGGACTTCTGGAAGGTCGGCTTCGACGATTCAACCTGGGAGACGATCGACGTCCCGAGCTGTGTGGAGACGCGCGGGTTCGGCTCCCCGGGCTACACCAACGTACGCTATCCCCACAAGGACTGCAGCAACCCCAAAGACGCGAATTTCGCGCGGATACTCGACCGTCAGTCGGGCAAGGCCGACTACAATCCCGTCTCCAGTTACCGCACGACCTTCGAAGTGCCCGAAAACTGGACGGGGCGCGACATCATCCTGCGTTTCGACGGCGTGTATTCCGCCTACTACGTGTGGGTGAACGGCGAGAAGGTGGGGTATGCCGAGGACTCCAAGCTCCCGAGCGAGTTCGACATCACCGCCCATGTGAAGCCCGGACGGAACCTGCTGGCGGTGGAAGTCTACCGCTGGTGCGACGGCAGTTATCTGGAAGATCAGGACATGTTCCGCTTCTCGGGCATCTTCCGCGACGTGTCGATCTGGGCTAAGCCGAAGGACGGCATCTGGGACTTCGCGGTGCGCACGACGTTGACGGACGACTTGAAGTCCGCGGCGCTTGCGCTCGCGGGCATTCCGGGGGAGTGGTCCGCCACGCTTTACGACGCGGCGAAGAAGGCCGTCGCCACGCTGTCGGACGCGGCGCCGTCGGCGGTGCTGTCCAATCCGTCCGTCTGGTCGGCCGAGACCCCCTGTCTCTATACGCTGGTCGTCCGCAAGGGCGACGACATCCGCATGAAGCGCGTCGGGTTCAAGAGCCAGAAGATCGTGGGCAACGCCTTCGTGCTCAACGGACGGAAGATCAAGCTGAAAGGCGTGAACCGGCATGAAGCGGATCCCGCCGACGGGCGGACGGTCTCGCTCGAGACGATGATCAAGGACGCGGAACTCATGAAGCGTCACAACATCAACACGGTGCGCACGAGCCACTATCCGAACGACTACCGCTGGTACGATCTGTGCGACCGGTACGGTCTCTACCTCGTCGCCGAAGCGAACGTGGAAGGCCACGAGCCGGCGTACGGCGAGAACGGACTGGGCCGCTTCCCGGAATGGAAGAAGACGATAGTCGAGCGCAACGTGCGCCATGTCATCTGTTATCGCAACAATGCCGCCGTCACCCTGTGGTCGCTCGGCAACGAAACGGGCCACGGCGACGGCTTCCGCGCGGCGATCTCCGCCATCCGCGCACTGGATCCTTCCCGCCCGATCCACTGGGAGCGCGGCAATAACGATGCGGATGTGGACTCGTGCATGTACCCGTCCGTCGACTGGGTGGTCGCGCGCGGCAAACTGGGCGACCTGCCGCGCGACAGCGCGGAGAAGATGAAGATCTGGCCTACAGACGAACAAAGTGCCGGAAAACCCATCTTTTTGTGCGAATACGCCCATGCCATGGGCAACGCCGTGGGCAATCTCGCGGAATACTGGGACGCCATCTACAGCTACGACGCACTCATGGGCGGTTGCATCTGGGACTGGGTGGACCAGGCGCTATGGAAGGAGACGGGGCGTGTCGACCCGAAGACGGGCAAGCCTGAACGCTTCTTCGCCTACGGTGGCGACTGGGACGAGCAGCCCAACGACGGTCCGTTCTGCTGCAATGGCGTCGTATTGCCGACGCGGGAGGTGTCCGCCAAGCTCGTGGAGGTCGCCCATGTCTATCGCAATCTCATCGTGCGGAAGGCGTCCGACGGCTCGCTTTCGCTTGAAAACCGCTTCGGCTTCACGTCCGCGGACGCCTTTGACGGCGAGTGGGAGCTCGTGGCGGACGGCAAGACCGTCGCGCGCGGCGCATTCGCCGTGCCGGCGGTGGCACCGCTTTCCCGGGGCGCGTTGGCGTGGCCGGCGATCGACCGCGCGGCGGTCGCCGAGGGGGCGGAATGCTTCGTGAACTTCATCTTCAAGACGCGCACGGCGACGGATCTCGTGCCGGCCGGGTGGATTGTTGCGCGCACCCAGATTGACGCGGGCGGCGCGTGGCGCTTCGCCGACGTCTCCCCGGCGGAGGATGCGACGGCGGACGGCGTGAAGATCGCGGAAGACGCCCGCACGGTGACGGTGCAGGCCGGGCCCACGAAAGCCGTTTTCTGCCGCAAGACGGGCACGCTCGCCCGGCTCGAGATGAAGGGACGGACGATCCTGAAGGACGCCGCGCCGGGATTGACGGCGGGACCGCGGCTGACCTGCATGCGCGCCTTCACGGACAACGACATCTGGATGCGCGCGAAATTCTTCGATTCGGGACTGACCCAGCTGCGCTACCATCCCGAGCCGGTCGTCGTGGAAGGCCATGCGATCAAGACGGCCGTCAAGGTGACGGGGTCGAAATCCGCCGGCTTCCGGCACGAGACGGTCTGGACTTTCGCTCCGGACGGGTCGGTCGTCCTCGCGAACACGGCGACGCCGTTCGGGACGTTTCCGCCGGCGATTCCCCGTCTGGGTTTGACCTGGATTCTGGACAAGGACCTGCAAGAGGTGGCCTACTACGGCCGCGGGCCGTACGAGAACTACATCGACCGCCGCACGGCCAGCCTGCTGGGCGAATGGCGCACGACGGTGGACGGCCTCTCGGAGGAGTACGTCCGCCCGCAGGACAACGGCTGCCGCACGGATGTGCGGTGGGTGTCGTTTGCCGATTCGACGGGCGCCGGCGTGAGATTCGCCGCTTCGCAACCGCTTTTCGTGCAGGCTTCGCGCTACGCGGCGGAGGATCTGGAGTTCTCGCGCCACCGCAACGGACAGCAGCGTTTCCGTTCGCCGCTTGTGCCGCGTGACGGGATCCATGTCAATCTAGACGTGCTCCAAACGGGCTTGGGTGGCGGAAGCTGCGGCCCTGCGCCGATGGAGAAGTACACGATCAAGGTTCCGCAAACATTGGCCTGGAACGTGCGCATGGCGCCGCTCTGACGCAAGGGGTCGATTTCGTTAGGGCAAATGCGGGCGGTCGGGGACGACCGCCCGCATTTGCATCATCGGTCGTCTTGAGGCGGGGTTGCTGTCGCAAGGAGACCGGGACTCTGTTTCGGTTAAAAGGGTCGGAGCGGACGGCTCCTCAGCGCCAATCCACGAGACCCTGCCCGGGAAACATCCTTTACAGGGTGGTGTTCGCCTTGGCAATTTCCCTGAATTGCGCTCTGCCATGAGAAGGGGGGTTTATTTTCTCCGGAAGGCATGGTATAATAGTGGGCGCTATGGAAAAGAAAACTGAATCATTCAAGGCCGAGATCGCAGAAATGCTCGATCTCGTCGTCAATTCGCTCTATTCCAAGAAGGAGATCTTCCTGCGCGAGCTCATTTCCAACGCGTCCGATGCGATAGACCGCGCGAAGTATCTGGGACTGACCCAGAAGGAGCTTTTGGCGGACAATCCCGACTGGCGCATAGACATTGCCGCGGACGGCGCCGCGAAGTCGCTGTCCGTCTCGGACAACGGGCTGGGGATGGACGCGGCGGATCTGGAGAAGAACCTCGGCACGATCGCCTCGAGCGGCACGAAAGCTTTCCGCCAGGCGCTGAAGGAGAAGGGCGGCGAGGCGCTGCCGGAGCTGATCGGACAGTTCGGCGTCGGGTTCTACGCGGCGTTCATGGTGGCGGACAAGGTGACGGTCGTCTCGAAAAAGCGCGGCACGGACGCGGCGTTCCGCTGGGAGTCCGATATGGGCGGGAGCTATACGATTTCGGACGCGGAACGGGCGGGCTTCGGCACGACGATCACGCTGCACCTGCGCGCGGACCAGGAGGAGTATCTCGACCGCTGGCGCGTCGCCGACCTGGTGAAGAAATATTCGGACTTCATCGCCTACCCGATCTACTTCAAGCAGGCGGACGCGCCGAAGGACGAGAAGCCCGAGGACAAGAAGCGCCGCGAAGAGGACGAGGCCAAGCCCCTCAATACGCGCGTGGCGCTGTGGAAGCGCCCCAAGCAGGATGTGAAGCCGGAGGAGTACGCCGAATTCTACAAGCACCTGACGCACGATTTCGAGGATCCGCTCGAGACGATTCCGTTCTCCGGCGAGGGCGCGGTCGAGTTCAAGGCGCTCCTGTTCATCCCGAAGAAGGCGGCGATGGACCTCTTCATGCCGCAGCAGAAGCGCGGACTTTCGCTTTACGTGCGCAACGTCTTCATCGGCGACGACATCGACCTTCTGCTGCCGAGCTGGCTGCGGTTCGTGAAAGGCGTGGTGGATTCGGCGGATCTGCCGCTCAACGTGTCGCGCGAGATGCTGCAGGACGACGCGGTCATCCGCAAGATCAAGTCGGCGATCACGTCGAAGGTCCTTTCCGTCCTGGAGGAAATGAAGAAAGATTCCGCCAAATACGACGCGTTCACCGCGGCGTTCGGGGCCATCTTGAAGGAAGCCGTGCACGTGGATTGGCAGAACGCCGACCGCGTGAAGAAGCTCATCAAGTATCCGTCCGCCCGGACGGAGCCGGGCAAGCGCATCTTCCTCGAGGACTACGTCAAGGACATGCCGGCGGACCAGAAGGACATCTACTACATCATCGCCGAGCGCGAGGAGGACGCCCGCCGGGCACCGCAGATCGAGGCCGCGCGCAAGCACGGCTGCGACGTGCTCCTCTTCTGCGAGCCGGTGGACGAGTTCCTGGCCGAGTCACTGCGCGAATTCGAGGGCAAGAAGTTCGTGGACATCGGCAAGGGCGATGTGTCATTCGGTAGCGAAGCCGAGCAGAAGGCGGAAAAGGACGCCCAGGAGAAGGCCACGGCGGAGCTGAAACCGTTCCTCGAGAGCGTGAAGAAGACGCTGGAGGCGAACGTTTCGGACGTGCGCGTTTCGACGCGGTTGGTGGATTCGCCTTGCTGTCTGGTGGCGCGCGAGAACGCGCTTTCGCCGTCCATGGTGCGCATGATGCGGGCGATGAACGAGAAGGTCCCGGAAGAGAAGCGCATTCTCGAGATCAACGCGGAACATCCGCTCATCAAGAAGGTGGCGGCGCAGACGGGCGATGCGCAGGCGGACGCGGTGCATCTGCTGTACGACGGCGCCCTGATCGCCGAAGGTTCGGCGGTCGCGGACGGCGCGGACTTCATGAAGCGCATGACCGCGCTCATGATGAAGTAAAAGGCATGAACGAGCGCCCCCGCACGCTTTTGGAGGTCAAGCGCCTGCGCGTCGCTTTCCGGACGGAAGGCGGGGGGCTTTCCGTCCCGGTGCGCGACGTGAGTTTCACGGTGCCGCGCCGGGGGCGGGTCGCGCTTGTGGGCGAATCGGGGTGCGGCAAGTCGCTGACGGCACTCGCGCTCGGAGGGCTTGTGGACCTGGCGGAGGTTTCGGGGACCGTCCGCGGCGCGCCGCGACTCTCCTACGTCTTCCAGAATCCGATGCAGTCGCTGGATCCCGTCATGCGCGTGGGGCGGCAGATCGGGGAGGCGCGCGCCGGACTGAGCGACGCGGACGTCGCCGCGCTTTTGGCGGACGTGGGGCTTCCGGCCGGGACGGACCGCAAGTATCCCTGCCAGCTGTCGGGCGGTCAGCAGCAGCGCGTCATGATCGCCGCGGCGCTTGCCGCGGAGCCCGACCTGCTGGTCGCCGACGAGCCGACGACGGCGCTGGACGTGACGACGCAGAAGGAGATACTCGATCTCGTCGCGCGTGTCGCCGGCGCGCGGCGGATGGCGGTTCTGCTGATCACGCACAACCTGGGGCTCGTGGCGCGCTACTCGGATTTCGTCAACGTCATGTATGCCGGGGAGATCGTGGAGCACGGTCCGGTTCCGGACGTGCTGGCGCATCCGCGGCATCCCTACACGCAGGGGCTTCTGGCGGCGGTGCCCCGGCTGGACGCGCGCAAGGACGCGCCCCTGCGGTCCATAAAGGGGACCGTCCCCCCGCCGACGGCGTGGCCGGCCGGGTGCGCGTTCCATCCGCGCTGCCCGAAGGCGCGGGCGTCCTGCGCATCGCCCGCATTTACGATTTGTCCATACATGAAAGAAGAGACTGCCATATCCACGGCAGATTTGCTATAATACAGAAAGCTATGAACACACTCGCAGAGAAATTGAACGATACGTTGGGGCCGGCCGCGGCGTTTCTTTCGCCGAAAGGACGGCGCATCTACTTCCCCTACGGGGGCATATTGGGGCAGGGCGCCGAGGCCAAGGCGTGCGACATCAACGCCACGATCGGCATGGCCTTCGAGGAAGACGGCTCGCCGCTCGTGATGCCGTGTTTCAGCAAGGGAATCACGCTCGACAAGAAGGCGTTTCTCTATGCGGGAAGTTTCGGACTGCCGAAGCTGCGCGAAGTCTGGCGCGAGATGCAGATCGAGAAGAATCCGTCCCTCGTGGGCAAGACGTTCTCGAATCCGGTCGTCACGAACGCGTTGACGCACGGCCTGCGGGTTGCCGCGGAACTCTTCGCCGGTCCCGAAGACACGCTCGTGACGCCCGATCTGTACTGGGACAACTATTCGCTCATCTTCGGCGAGGCGCTCGGCGTGCCGCAGGCGCTCTTCAATACCTACACGGACGGCCATTTCGACGCCAAGGCGATGAAGGCGCAGCTTCTGGCCCCCGGCGACAAGAAGATTCTCATCCTCAACTTTCCGAACAATCCGACCGGATACACGGCGACCGACGAAGACGCGGCGGCGATCGTGGCGGCGGTGAAGGAGGCGGCGGACGCCGGCAAGCGGATTGTTGTCCTGCTGGACGACGCCTACTTCGGTCTCGTGTACGAGAAGGGCGTGCACAACGAATCGCTCTTCGCGGAGTTTTCGGACCTTTCGGAGCGCGTCCTTGCCGTCAAGCTGGACGGCACGACGAAGGAAGACTACGTGTGGGGGTTGCGCGTGGGTTTCATCACGTTCGCGTTCAAGGGCGCCACGGCCGACCAGCTCAAAGCGCTCGAGGCGAAAGCGGCCGGTAATGTGCGCAGTTGCATCTCGAACGTCTCCTCCATCGGGCAGCACCTGGCGATCGCCGCCTATGCGGATCCGGGCTACCGTGCACAGAAGAAGGAAAAGTACGATGTCCTGAAGGCGCGCTACGACGAGATCCGCCGCATTCTCGCGCAGCACCCCGAATACGCCGACGCGTTCGAGGCCATGCCGTTCAATTCGGGCTATTTCATGTGCGTCAAGCCGAAAGGCGTGGATGCGGAGACGGTGCGCAAATACTTGATCGAGAAGTATTCCACGGGCACGATCGTGCTTTCGGGGCTGATCCGTCTGGCGTTCTCGACGATTCCGACCTTCAAGCTGGCGCGGCTCTTCCAGAACGTGGCGGACGCGATAAACGAACTGCGCGCCTGAGACGGGCGGACCGTCCGGGCGCCATGTGCACAACCCAAAGGAGAAATCCCGCATGAAGAAACTGGTCTTTCTCGCCGTTATCCTCGCGTTTGCATGGGCGTCGCCGGGCGCGGCGCTCGAGAAGTTCGCGGTTCTGCGTCTGGCCGACACGGCCGCGCTGACGAACGCCGCGGCCAAGCTGGGGGCTCTCGTCGGGGTGGACGCGCTCGGCCCCGCGGCGGCCGCCACGCTGTCCCAGACGGAACTTTTCAGTCTCTTTGGCTCCGGACGCACGAACGCGCCTTCGGCGTACGTGCTGTACCTGCCCGTCGGCGATGCGACGCTTGCCGCCACGAACCTGGGCGAACGCGTGCAGACGGCGGCGCTCTATCCCGCCGGTCTTTCGCGCGCGGAATTCTTGTCCCGGAACAAAGCGGCGACAGCCGTAACGAACGGGCTCGCTCGGATCGTTTCGGGCTTCGAAGACGCGCCGTCGACGAATTACGTCGCGTTCGCATCGGATGGACGGTGGGTTTCGTATTCGCCGTCGGCCGCGCTCGCCGCGGCGGCGCTTGCCGAGACGAGCACGGTCGAAAAGGCGGATCTGGAAGACAATGTCATAGATTTCTCCGCCGCAGGGAGGGCGTGGAAGCGGCTGCTCGCTCTTTGCGCGCAGGCGCCCGAAGAGGCGAAAGCCCTCGACGGGCTGGGCGCCGCCCAGATCGGTTGGCGGGTGAATGATGCCGGGCTGGATGTGCGCGGCACGTTGGCGATAGCGGCAGGTTCGCCGTTGGGCACGTTGGCGGAGCAGACGCAACTGTCGGGAGAGCCTCTCTCGTTTGCGGACAAGAATTCGCTTTGGGCGTTCGAGAGCGTGCTGTCGGACGTTCCGGGCGCACGGACGGCTTCTTTCAAGGACGTTGCCCGATTCTTCGGGGAAAACGGATTCAAGCTGGACGCCTTGACTGTGGAAGAGACGAACGGAGCCGTCTTTGTCTCGCTCGATCTGCCGCGCCTCATATCGGACAACAAGAGCAATGATTGGGCGGTTGTCTCGCGCAGGCTGCTTTCGGATCCGGGGTGTCTGACGAATGTGCGGGCACACGCGGCGGCGAGCGCCGGGGTTTCCCGCGTCGCCTTTACGCTCAAAGGCGCGAAGGGACTCTTTACGCCGGCGCAGCGTTTTGCCGCGGTTCTGCCCGAGGCTAAAGGTCGGCCTCTTTGCACGGCGTATGCCGGGTCCCTTTACGGAACCGCCAAAATCGCCGTGGCGCAATATGCGCGCGCGGTCGGGACCGGCGACGAGGCGGCGCATGTGATCGGCATGATGCTCGCGGCACTTCCCGCGGCGCGCCAGGGCGGCACGGCGGGTGCCGTTTGGCGGGATGGCGACGGTCTCCGCTTCCATTATCGCCTTTCCGCATCCGAACTCAAGGGATTCGCCGCGGTTGCGCAATTGGGCATGGGGCTCCTGGCTGCGGATTCCGGCGAGGAAGAAGACATGTATTTCGAGGAAGAAGAGGTAGAGCCGGCGGAAGACGGCGCGCCAGATGAACCGGACGAGAATTGAGGCGCACGCCAAGATCAATCTGTCTCTGGAGGTTTTCGGACTGCGTCCGGACGGGTACCACGAATTGCGTTCCGTCGTCGCGCCTATCGCGCTTGCGGATGGATTGGAATTGACCGAGTCGGACGAAACGACGTCCGATTCGGGCTACCCCGACGATTTGGCCGTCAAAGCGGTCCGCGTCCTGTCCCGGTCCTGCGGCGTTTCGCGCGGCGTCCGCATCCATATGGACAAGCACATCCCGGCCGGAGGAGGTCTGGGCGGCGGCAGCGCGGACGCGGCGGCGGTCATGCGCGCATTGAACCGTTTGTGGGATCTTCGTCTTCCGCTCGCGGAACTGGCGGCCCTCGCGGCGGAAGTCGGTTCGGACGTCCCCGCACTCGTGCTCGCGCAGGAAATGCGGCAGCCCGTTCTGATGGAAGGACGTGGCGAGAAAGTCTCCTTTTTGGACGAAGGTGCGCATTTTGCCAGTTTGCCGCTCGTGCTCGTCAATCCGCGCGTATTTTCTTCTACCCAAAAAGTTTTCAAGAACTGCTTATTCCGCGTGACAAACGACCCCGAAATAGTGTATAATATCCGTCAGTCGTGGAGAACGGGTCGCTTTGAT
>DJRS01000001.1:0-343 GCA_002440145.1 Verrucomicrobia bacterium UBA6354 | reverse complement strand
CGCTGTGTGGCGCGTGCATGAACGATTTGTCCGAGTCTGCGATGCGTTTGGAGCCGTCGATTCGTGCGGCTTGCGATGCGCTCGCGGCGACCGGTGCGCGGATTGCCCTCATGACGGGCAGCGGTGCGACGGTTTTCGGCTTGACGGAAAGCGTTGACATGGCGCGAACGTTGGCCGCGCGCTTGACGTCCGCTGGCTTTTGGGCTTGCGCGACGCACACCATTGTCCGGTGATGTAATGGCAGCATAGAGGTTTTTGATACCTTTCGAGGTGGTTCGAGTCCACCCCGGACAACCAATCCGCTCCTGCGGTATTCCCTGCATTCGCTACCCCCCCCCCCCCC
>DJRS01000182.1 GCA_002440145.1 Verrucomicrobia bacterium UBA6354 | reverse complement strand
CGAACGGCTTCGTTTTTCACCCGCTTGGTGAAAACGGCAAATCCACTTCCCTCTTGAAAACAAAGGTCGCAGCCCCGATTCCGGCCTTTCAACTGCGATTTCTAGGGTCAATGCACCGTATGCAACTCGGCGTGGTACTCCTGCAAAGTGCAGACGGCTATTTCGCCCAGAGGGCCGTCCTCCGCCAAGCCTGCGACCGCCGCGCGGAATCCGGCGAGCGTCGTCGTGAGCGGCACGCCCGCGCGGATCGCCGCGCTCCTCAGGCGCGCATTGTCCTCGTTCGCCTCGCGGCCGGTTTCGACGGTGTTCACGATCCAGCGTACCGCGTTCTGCCGCAAGAGATCCAGTGCATTGGGCCGCCCGCGCGAGATGCGGAAGACCGCCTTGGACTCCACCCCGGCCTGCCAGAGTCCGGTCGACGTGCCACGCGTGGCGTAGATCTCGTAGCCCATTTGCGCCAGCTCCTTCGCGAGCGCGACGCCCGCGGGCTTGTCCTCGTCGCGCAGGGACACGAAAACGGCCCCCTCCTTCGGCAAGGGACTGCCCGCGGCGGTCTGGCTCTTGAAGTAGGCGATCTCCGGATCGGGGTCAATCGCCATCACTTCGCCGGTTGACTTCATTTCGGGCGTAAGGGAGACCTCCGCGCCGGGGAACTTGACGAACGGGAACACCGCCTCCTTCACGCAGGTATAGGGCGGGACGACTTCCTTCGTGAAGCCGATGTCCGCCAGTTTTTCGCCGACCATGCACCGCGCAGCGATGTCCGCGAGCGGCACGCCGATGGCCTTGGAAACGAACGGGACGGTGCGCGAAGCGCGCGGATTGACCTCAATCATCCAGATGCCGTCGTCGCGCACGGCGAGCTGCAGGTTCATGAGGCCGACGACGTGCAGCTTGCGGGCGAAAAGCCGCGCATAGCGGACGACCTCGGCGACAACCTCGGGCTTGAGCGAACGCGGCGGCGTGACGGCCGCGGCGTCTCCCGAATGGCACCCCGCCGCCTCGACGTGCTCCAGGATCGCGCCGACCACGGTGGCGTGGCCGTCCGACACGCAGTCCACGTCGAGTTCAACGGCGTGTTCGAGGAATTTGTCGATCAAGATGGGCTTGCCTTCCGCCGCGGCGACGGCTTCGGCCACGTATTTGTCGAGCTCGGACTCGCCCGAGACGATCGCCATGCCCCGTCCGCCCAGGACGAAACTCGGGCGCACCAGAACCGGGTAGCCGATTTCGCGCGCGATCCGCCGGGCGTCCGCAACGGAATGGGCGATGCCGCTCGGCGGCTGCTTCATGCCGACGTCCGAAACGAGTTTCTTGAAGAAGTCGCGGTCTTCCGCGCGGTCGATGTCGTCCGGCGAGGTGCCGACGATCGTCGCACCGGCTTTCTTGAGGCGCTGGGCCAGGTTCAGCGGCGTCTGCCCGCCGTACTGCACGATGACGCCGTCGCACTTTTCGCGGTCATAGATCTCCATCACGTCCTCGAAAGTGAGCGGCTCGAAGTAGAGCCGGTCCGAGGTGTCGTAGTCGGTCGAGACGGTTTCCGGATTCGAGTTGACCATCACGACTTCGTATCCGCGGCTCTTGAGAGCGAACGCCGCGTGGCAGCAGCACCAGTCGAACTCGATGCCCTGGCCGATGCGGTTGGGGCCGCCCCCGAGGACCATGATCTTCTTCTTGCCGTGCGGCACGGCGTCCGCGGCATCCGCGGCTTCCCAGCCGTATGAACTGTAGTAGTAGGGCGTGACCGCTTCGAATTCGCCCGCACAGGTGTCCACCGCGCGGAATTCCGGATGCAGCCCAGCCTGCAGACGCCGCGCCCGGACATCATCTTCCGAAAGGCGCGCCGCCTGGGCGATTTCCTTGTCCGAGAAGCCCATGACCTTCGCCTGGCGCAATACGTCCGCAGGCAACTCCTTTCCGGCGAACGTGGCAAGAAACACCTTGAAAGCGGAGATTTCGGCAAGTTCCCGTTTGAACCACGGATCGTACGTGGACGCGTCGTGGTACCGGAGCGGGGCTTCCAGCGAACGCACAGCCTTGAGGTAAGCCTGCTTGAAGGTGCGGCCGATCGCCATGACTTCGCCGACCGCCTTCATCTGGGTGCCGAGGGCGATGTCCGCGCCCGGGAACTTCTCGAAGGCGAACCGCGGCACTTTCACGACCACATAGTCGAGCGCCGGCTCGAACGCCGCGGGCGTCTTGCGCGTGATGTCGTTGGGGAGCTCGTCAAGCGTGTAGCCGACGGCCAGAAGCGCGGCGATTTTCGCGATGGGGAAGCCGGTCGCCTTAGACGCGAGCGCCGACGAGCGCGACACGCGCGGATTCATCTCGATGATGATGCGCCGTCCCGTGCGCGGATCGACCGCCCACTGCACGTTTGAACCGCCCGTGGCGATGCCGATCTTCTCCAGCACGCGGATGGAGTCGTCGCGCATGGCCTGGTATTCGCGGTCGGTCAAGGTCTGGATGGGCGCGACGGTGATAGAGTCGCCCGTATGCACGCCCATGGGGTCCATGTTCTCGATGGAGCAGACGATGACGGCGTTGCCCGCCTTGTCGCGCATGACTTCCATCTCGAATTCCTTCCAGCCGATGAGCGACTCCTCGATCAGCACTTCGCTGTTGAGGGACGCCTCGAGGCCGCGCGAACAGATGGCGTCGAACTCCGCGGCGTTGCGGGCGATGCCGCCGCCCGTTCCGCCGAGCGTGAAGCCGGGGCGCACGATGAGCGGCCAGGAACCGATCGTCTGGGCGACCGCGCGCGCCTCGTCCAGCGTATGGGCGCTTCCCGAGCGCGGCATGTCCAGCCCCAGTTCGCGCATGGCGTTCTTGAAGAGCTGGCGGTCTTCCGCGCGGGCGATGGCGTCGGCGTGCGCGCCGATGAGCTCCACGCGGTAGCGGCGCAAAATGCCCGCCTTGTCGAGTTCCATGGCGAGATTCAGCGCAGTCTGGCCGCCCAATGTCGGCAGAATGGCGTCCGGCCGCTCGCGGCGGATGATCTCGTGCAGGGCGTCCACCGTCAGCGGCTCGATGTAGGTGCGGTCCGCCCGGTCGGGATCCGTCATGACGGTCGCCGGATTGGAATTCGCCAGGATGACGAAATAGCCTTCCTTTTTGAGCGCTTTTACGGCTTGAACACCCGAATAATCGAACTCGCAACCTTGACCGATGACGATTGGACCGGCTCCGATAATCAGAATCTTGCGTATATCCGTCCGCTTCATGTGCGTCTCCTTTACCGGGTTTTCGCCTGGGCGTATTTGAGCGCCGCGCCGACAAGTCCGTTGAAAAGCGGATGCGGCTCCGTCGGGCGCGACTTGAACTCGGGATGGAACTGCCCGGCGATGAAAAACGGATGGGTCGGCAACTCCACGACTTCCACGAGTTTCCCGTCCGGGGAGCGTCCGCTCACCTTCAGCCCGGCCTTTTCGATCGCCGCGCGCATGGGCGTGTCGTAGGCGAATTCATAGCGGTGGCGGTGGCGCTCGGATATCTCCGTCGTTTTGTAGAGTTTGGCGGCGAGAGACCCTTTCTCGAGGATGCAGGGATACGCCCCGAGCCGCATGGTGCCGCCCTTCTGCGTCACGCCCTTCTGCTCCTCCATGAGGTCGATGACCGGGTGGGACGTATGGGGATCGAACTCCGTCGAGTTCGCGTCCGCCCAGCCCAGCACGTCGCGCGCGTATTCGATGACCGTGCACTGCATTCCAAGGCAGATGCCGAGGAACGGAATCTTCTTCTCGCGCGCAATCCGGATCGCGGCGATCTTGCCGGGTATGCCCCGGCTGCCGAATCCGCCCGGCACGAGAACCCCGTCCACGCCGTCCAGCAGGTGCGGATCCTTCTCCACGTCCTCCGCCTCCAGACACAGGACGCGCACCTTGGCGTTGTGCGCCATGCCCGCGTGCTGCAGGGCTTCGTGCACGCTCTTGTAGGCGTCGCGGATGGAGATGTACTTGCCGACAAGCGCGATGGTCGTCTCGTACTTCGGGCAGGTCGCCTTCTTCACGAGCGTGTCCCAGACGGTATGGCGGATCGGCCAGATGTCGAGGTGAAGCTGTTTGAGGACCTGCTCGTCCAAATGCTGTTTGCGCAGCTCCCGCGGCACAGCGTAGACGGAGTCGGTCACGTCCTTCTCTTCTATTACGCACTCGCGGCGCACGTTGCAAAACATCGCGAGCTTGTCCAAATGCTCTGGCGGAATCGCCATCTCCGTCCGGCAGACGAGAATGTCGGGAATGATGCCGATGGCGCGAAGCTGCCCGACCGAGTGCTGCGATGGCTTGGTCTTGAGTTCCCCCGCCGCGCGCAGATAGGGAACGAGCGTCAAATGCACGAAGCACGTGTTCTCCGCCCCCTCCTCGAACCGGAACTGCCGCGCCGCCTCCAAGAACGGAAGCGATTCGATATCGCCCGACACGCCGCCGATTTCGCACAGCACGATGTCGCAGTCATGCTCGCCGGCGGAATGGATGGCCGCCTTGATTTCGTCGGTGATGTGCGGAATGACCTGCACCGTGCCGCCCAAATAGCCGCCCGCCCGTTCCCGCGCCAAAACGGCGGAATAGATGCGGCCCGAAGTGTAGTTGGAGGCCTTCGAACAGGTCACGCCCGCAAAACGCTCGTAATGCCCCAGATCGAGGTCCGTCTCCGCCCCGTCGTCCGTCACGAAAACCTCGCCGTGCTGATAGGGGCTCATCGTGCCGGGGTCGACATTGAGGTAAGGGTCCAGCTTCTGCATGAACACCTTGTAGCCGCGGCTTTTCAGCAGAAGCGCCAAGGACGCGCTCGTGATGCCCTTGCCGAGCGAACTCACGACGCCGCCCGTTATGAATACGTATTTCACTTGCTTTTTCATTGAAACCCTCTATTTAACGCATATTCTCCTGCACCTGCTTCTGAAACGCCGCGAACAGATACGCACTGTCATGCGGCCCGGGGCACGATTCGGGATGGTACTGCACCGAAAAGGCCGGCAACGTCTTGTGGCGGACGCCTTCCACCGTATTGTCGTTCAGATTGACGTGCGTGACTTCCAGACAATCCGGAACCGTCTCGGGCAAAACCGCGAAATTGTGGTTCTGGCTCGTGATTTCCACCTTCCCCGTCGCCAGGTTCCGAACGGGGTGGTTGCAACCGTGATGGCCGAACTTGAGCCGCCCCGTGCGCGCCCCGCAGGCGAGCGACAGCAACTGATGTCCGAGGCAGATGCCCATCAGCGGAACCTTCCCGAGCAACTCCTTCACGTTCGCTATCGCATAGGTGACCGCCGCGGGATCCGCCGGACCGTTCGATAGAAACACACCGTCCGGCTTGCGGGCGAGAACATCCGCCGCGGAAGTCTGCGCCGGCACGACCTCCACACGAGCGAACTTGGCCAATTCGCGCAAAATATTCGTTTTTACGCCAAAATCATAGCATACCACATACGGGACACCCTGTCCGACCCGGTTGCACGGCACCTCGTACGGCGCGGAACACGTCACTTTCGCGGCATAATCTTGTCCGTCCAGCCCGACCCACTCCTGCGCCCGGCGGATGCCTTCCGCCTCGTCCACCGGCTCGTCCGAGACGTGCAGATACGCCTTCTGGTTGCCGTGTTCGCGCAGGTGCAGGGTCAAGTGCCGCGTATCCACGTCCCGCAACCCCGGCACGCCCGTCTCTTTCAAATAAGCGTCCAGCGACTTCGTCGACCGCCAATTGGAGGGGTCGGTCAAATCGTTGACCAACAGCCCGGATAAAAAAAGCGCCCGGGACTCGACATCCTCGGGGTTTGTGCCGTAATCGCCGACTTCCGCCGTCGTGAGCGTGACGAACTGCCCGGCGTAGGAAGGGTCGGTCAGAATCTCCTGATAACCGCTCATGCCCGTGTTGAAGACGACTTCGCCCACCTTGTCGACAGGCGCACCGAAAGCAACCCCGTGAAAGACCGCCCCGTCGGCCAAAGCCAAAAACGCTTTCCGCGCACGCTCGGCCGCCCACTTTTCTGCATAACCGTTTTCCATAGACATGATTTCTCCGTGTGAATACCAGCAACTTGCGTGCCAAAGATTCAGTGAATTGCTATATAAACCTTTTGTCCAGTTTTAAGATGAAAATGCAAAACTAACGAACATAATGCCAATTACAAATATGTAAGCGATGCATTTTTCGCGTTTCATAGGATGTAAGCCCCGCCTATATCCTCCGCAAGAGAACCGCGGCATTGCTGCCGCCAAAGGCAAAGGAACTGGAAAGCGCAGTGCGGATAGTCCGCCGATCGCCTCGCCGCGGCAGGTCGAACGGCGCGAGCGCGGTATCCACGGGTTCCGTCACGTGCGGCGGCACGGGCGCGAGTCCCCGCAGGGCAAGCCAGCAGAGCGCCGCCTCTATCGCCCCCGCCGCGCCCAGCGTATGCCCCGTAAGCGGTTTCGTCGACGAACAGCAGATCCGCGCCCCGAACACGCGCGCCACCGCGGCACATTCCATCGCGTCATTGTATGTCGTTCCCGTTCCGTGCAGATTGAGATAATCCACCTCCTCCGGACGCATACCCGCCGCGGAAAGCGCCGC
>DJRS01000048.1 GCA_002440145.1 Verrucomicrobia bacterium UBA6354 | reverse complement strand
TCATGCCCGGCGCGCGCATAGGCCCGGCCCGGACGCGGATCGAGCGTGCGGAGCGCGGCAAGCGCCGCGGCGTATTGCCGGGGCGCGAGCCCCAGCTCCTTTTCCACCAGCGCGTCGCGGCCCGCCGCGATATCGGGCAGATGGCGTTCTATCAGGGCTTTCACCGTGTCGCGGACCGGCGATCCGTCCAGCTTGTCCAATTGCGCCAGCAGGCATTCTTTGAGCGAAGTCGCGCCGCACCCGGCGGGATCCAGCTGGGCGATCTCGCGGAGAACGCGCCGGATCTTCTCTTCGCTTTCGCCCGTCGTCATCTTCATGTCCGGGAACGAGCCCGAGAAAAAACCGTTGTCGTCCAACTCGCCGATCAGAATCTCGGCGAGCGGGACGTCCTCCGGCGGAATGTCGGAAAGGCGCAGCTGGTTCTTGAGGTGCTCCTCCAGCGTTTCTTCTTTTGTCTGCGAGTCGAAAAACTTCTGCCGCCGCTCCAAAGCGTCCGCATCCGCCGTGTAAGGCGTTTCGGGAATATCGTCGTCCTCGGTGTAGTCGCTTTCCAGGGATTTCTCGCGCTGCTCCGATTCGGACTCCTTGTGCGATACCGTTTCGCGCTCAAGCGGCGAACCGATGTCCTCTATGACCGGATTCGAACTCATCTCGCGATAGAGCTCCGTGCGCAGCTCCGGCAGACTGAGCGAGAGCAAATGCAGGCTCTGCCTCATTTGGGGCGCCATCGTCTGCGTCTGGGCGGTCTTTTGCCGCAACTCGCTTGCCAGGGGCATGGGTTCTATTGCTCCTCTGTCACGCGGATGATCTCCTTCACGCTCGTCACGCCCGCGAAGACCTTCGCCCAGCCATCTTCACGCAGGGTCTTCATCCCCTTGGACATGGCAAGGTCGCGGATCTCGGACGCGTTCTTGCGCTGGACGATCGCCTGCTCGATCTCCTCGTCCACTTCCAAAACCTCGAAGAGCGCGCGCCGTCCCTTGTAGCCCGTCCGCGAACATTTGTCGCAGCCGCAAGGCTCGAACACGGTCTCGCGCGCCGGCGGATAATCCAGCGTGTAGTACTTTCTGTCCAGCGGCGCCTCCCGGCGGCAGTTCGGGCAAAGACGCCGGCAGAGACGCTGCCCCATGACGCCCGCCACCGCCGACGCGATCAGAAACGGCTCCACGCCCATGTCCGTCAAGCGCGGGAACGCCCCGGCCGCATCGTTCGTATGGAGCGTGGAGAAGACCATATGCCCCGTCAGCGAAGCGTTGATGGCGATCTCGGCCGTCTCGCGGTCGCGGATTTCCCCGACCATGATGATGTCCGGGTCCTGGCGCAGGAAGGCGCGCAGGGCGCGCGCGAATGTCATCCCGATGGAAGCCTGCATCTGCACCTGGTTGACGCCCGCCATGTGGTATTCGATCGGATCCTCGGCCGTCATGATGCGCACGTCCATCGTGTTCACTTCATGCAGAAACGAATAGAGGGAGGTCGATTTCCCGGACCCCGTGGGCCCCGTCACGAGGAAGATGCCGTTCGGCCGGTGGATGATCTTGTCCACGACGGCGAAGTCGCGCGGATTGAACCCGAGGTCGGCCATCTTCACGAAATTTCCGCTCTTGGCCAGCAGACGAAGCGAAATGGACTCGCCGTAGGCGGCCGGCATGGTCGAAACGCGGATGTCGATGTCCTGTCCGCCGATGCGAATGCCTATCCGGCCGTCCATAGGCAGGCGCTTTTCGGCGATATCCAGGTTCGCCATGACCTTGATGCGCGAAATGATGGCGGACTTCAGACGGTTCAATTGCGGCGGGAC
This sequence comes from Verrucomicrobia bacterium UBA6354, assembly GCA_002440145.1. Lineage (GTDB taxonomy): Bacteria > Verrucomicrobiota > Kiritimatiellia > RFP12 > UBA1067 > UBA1067. The sequence goes on along the minus strand of DJRS01000048.1, from coordinate 6,484 downwards.
GTCCACCTTGTGGAGCATGCCGTCTATGCGGTAGCGTATGCGCAGTTCGGTTTCCTGCGGCTCGATATGGATGTCCGTGGCGCCCTGCCGGTCCGCCTCGGCGATGATCTGGTTGACGAATTTCACGATGGAGGCCTCCTCCCCCATCTCGTTCACGTCGATCGTCGTAAGCGTGCCCGCATCGTCGTCCACGTTGTAGCGGCCGTCCCCGATCATCTTCTCGATCGCGTCCGCCCCGACGCCGTAATACTTCTTGATGGCCTTGTCGACCGACTCCTTCGCGGCCAGGACGGTGCGGACCGGCATGTGCGCGATCATCCGCAGACCGTCCGCCGCGACGGTGTCGAACGGGTCGTTCGTCGCCACCGTGAGCGCCGAAGCGTCCGCGCGCCAGGGCAAGGCGCCGTATTGGTAGACCGCGCTCGCCGGCAGACGCGTCAACGCCTCGGCGCCCGGCGGATGCTTCTCGAGATCGACCTTCTCGAGCCCCAGGACGCGCCCGATGGCGGAAAGGAATTCCTCCTCGCTCGCGGAGCCGAACTTGACCGCCGCCTCCGCAAGCCCCATGCCGGGAGTCCGGCCGCGCTGCGCGAAAATGCGCGCGAGCTGCTCGTCCGGGTAAAGCCCCGTGCTCCGCAGGATCGTGCGCGCGTAGGTGTCTTGCGTATCCATGGTGCGAAGCCCTGTCCCTCAGCGGTCGACGCGCGCCGAGCCACCCCCGACGAGTTTTTCGACGTCCGCCTTGACCGCCATGGAGGTGTCGCCCGGCGTGGTCATCGCCAGCGCGCCGTGCGCCGCGCCGTACTCGACCGCCTTCGCGCCGTCGTCGAATTCCATTAGGCCGTAGACGAGCCCGGAGGCGAAGGAATCGCCCCCGCCGACGCGATCGTAAATCTCGAGCCCCGGGCGCGCGACGGACTGGCTCAGCCGCCCCTTGTACCAGCACAACGCGCTCCAGTCGTTGATCGTCGCGGACTTCACCGCGCGCAAGGTCGTCGCGACGGCTTTGAAGTTCGGATACAGCGCGCGCGCCTTGTCGATCATGCGCGCAAACGACTCCACGGGCAGCTCCGTCAGGTTTGCGTCCACCCCCTCGACCTCGAGCCCGAGGGCGGCGGTGAAATCCTCCTCGTTGCCGATCATCACGTCCACGTGCTTTGCTATTTCGCGGTTCACTTCCTGCGCTTTGGCCTGCCCGCCGATGGACTTCCACAGCGAAGCGCGGTAGTTGAGATCGTAGCTCGTCGCCGTGCCGTGCCGCTTCGCCGCCTTGAGCGCCTCGATGCAGACTTCGGCCGACGTCTCCGAAAGCGCGGCGAAGATGCCGCCCGTGTGGAACCAGCGCACGCCTTCCTTCCCGAACAGCGTCTCCCAGTCGACGTCGCCCGGCTTGAGCGAGGCGATCGCCGTATGCCCCCGGTCCGCGCACGAACGCGCGCCGCGGCACCCGTAGCCGCGCTCGACGAAATTGAGCCCGTTGCGCACGCCGCGGCCGATGCCGTCGTACGGAAGCCATTTCACGTGCGATACGTCCACGCCGCCCTGGAGCATGAAATCCTCGACCAGGCGGCCGACCGGATTGTCCGCCAGCGCCGTCACCGCCGTCGTCCGCATGCCGAAGCAGCGGCGCAGGCCGCGCACGACGTTGTACTCGCCGCCGCCTTCCCAGACCCGGAAAGACCGCGCCGTGTGAATGCGCCCGTCGCCCGGGTCGAAGCGAAGCATGACTTCCCCAAGGCTCGCGGCATCCCAGCGGCAATCCGCCTTTCTCTTCAGTTGAATCGAATCCATCTTCTTTCTCCTATTGCAAATGCAGGTCGATTTGGCGCAAACGCTCCCATTCGCGCGGCACGTTCGCGTCAAACACGGCCTTGTCCGGACGCACCCTGCAGAAGCCCTCGTACGCCTGCCGGCCGTTGAGCGCGCGGACGGAAAACGCGACTTCGGGAGTACCCTTCCGGACGCGTCCGACGAACGTCACGCTGGTGCCGCGGTACAGGTTCCTGAGCAGCCGCGGATAGAGCTCCACCGGCGCGCCTTGCGCCGGCACGATCCGCAGATCGCTCAGGACCGGGTCGCGGAAGCGCGCGCCGAACGCCTCGATGCCCTCGCCCGCATGCCAGCGAAAGCCCTCGTGCACAAAACTCTCGCCGCGGTTGCCCTGCGTCAGAACGTCGATCAATTCGCGGTTGGCGCCGCTCTTCACGCCGTACATGTAGACCGACACGAGCCCGTCGTTGAGCGCCGTGAAGCGCGAGAGTATCTCCGCCGTCTCGCTGACGCCCGCCGTGGCGTCGCCGTCCGTCACCACGAGCGCGATCAGCGGCCGGGCCGGGTCGCGCGGCAGCGTAAGCACGCTCTTGATCGTCGCGAAAACGTCCGTCCGCCCGTGCGCGGCCAGATTCGAAAGCCACCTGTCCGCCTTGCCGAAGCTCGCCGCGTCGCAGGGCTGCCAGCTCGCGAACGCATAGGAATACCTGTCCCGGAACGCGACAAGATTGAACCGGTCGCCCGTATTCGTCGCGGAACGCAGGATCCGCCGTGCCGCCTTGCGGCAGCTCCCGAGGCGATCCCCGCCAATGGATCCGGACGCGTCCAGCAAAACGACGAAATCCTTCGGCACGACCTCCAATTGGCCGCGCGGCTCCATCTTGACGCTGAAATAGACCCAGTCCCCCGCCGCGGCCGAGGAGACCGTCGTCTTCACCGCCGCGTCCAGTTCTTTCGCGCGGCGCACGTTCAGAAGCGCGCGCACGGCCTTCTTTTCTTCGTCCACCACCGCTTCGTCCACGTGCGGAAGGACGTCCGAACGGACCGTCCGTCCCGCATCCCTTGCCGATTCCGCCGCGGGAAGCGCGTCCACGGGCATCTGCGGCGCGCTTTCGGGAACCGCGGACGCGACGGACGGCTCGGACGCCATCGGCGCGGCCGCGGCCGTCCAGGACGGCTCCAACCGCGCCCGCTCCGGCGCGGCGGGCCGTGTCGGAGTCTCCATGGGGACATCCGGCAAGACGGTCCGGTAGTCCGCAGACGCCGCTTCCGCCGCCATTTTGGGCGCGGACATCGGCACCGCCTTCTCTTGCGGCCCAAAATCCTCGGGCGACGGCGATGGCGGCGGCAAGGCGGGCGCGTCCGCTCCGGTCCGCTCCGGGGACGTCTCCGTTCCCGTGGCGGCTGGCGGAATCCGCGTCTCCGCGGCAGTCGGCGCGTCCGGCGCGGACTTTGCCGCCTCCAGATCGCCGACATCCGCGAACGCGGCCGTCTCGGGGCGCTTCGGCGTCTCGATCGCGTGCATTGTGCGTCGCGGCCTCGCCTTCAGCTCGTCGGGGGCGACATGCGTCATGACCCGCGGACGCATGACCAGCACCAGCGCCGCATGCATGAACAGGGACGCCGCAAGCGCCAGAAGAAACACGTCCTGCTTTCTCTCGCGCGTCATTTCGCCTCCTCCGGGAGCCGGTCGAGAATCTCCTGGGCCTCTTGCGCCGCCGCCTTGTCGGCGAAAAGCGCGAGGACCACCGTCGCATAGCCGCGCGCTTCGCGCACGGACCCGGACGCCGCGCAGACGCGCGCCAGCTCCAGATAGGCCGCGAGCCGCCGCGCATTGTTCCCGGCGTTGAGCGCGACCGCTTCGCCCAGCGTCTTGCGCGCCTGTCCGTATTCGCCCTTTCGCGCCTCGAGCCGCCCCAGCGCGAGCGCCGCGCAGGCGGCGGATTCGGTCCGCGCTTTTTCGGCGAGAGCCGCGCGGTAGGCCGCAATGGCCGACGTGAAATCCTCCTTTTTCTCTTCCGCCCGGCCCCTCAAGACAAGCGCCATCTGCCGCCATTCGGGGGAGTCGGCCCGCTTCAGGACTTCCGCGGCGCACAACTGCGCGGCCTCCGTGTCGCCGCGCGCAAGCAGAAACTCGCCGATCGCCAACGCCTTGACGGCGCCCATCCGCGCCGAGGCCCCCTCCCGCACGAGCTGCGCATACGCTCCGGCCGCTTCGTCCGTGCGCCCGGCTTCGTAATCGTCGTCCGCGAGCATGAGCCGGGCCTCGCGCGCTTCGTCCAGGGGCAGCCCTTTCGCGAGCGCCTTCCGGAGCAGCGCCGCGCCCTCCGCCGCATGTTCCAGACGGAACGCCGCGATGCCCCGCCAATAGTGCGCCGACGCCTCGTCCGCCCCCAGCTTCCCGGTCGCGAGCGCCTCCGCCAGACGCATTTCGGCGGGCGACCACGCCCCTTCGCGCACGTCCATGAGCGCCAGGCGGTACAGTGCCTGCGCCGCGTCCGCCGATCCCGGGGCGTCCGCGGGCATCTTCGCGTAGACCGCGCGCGCGTCGTCCGGCCGTCCGGCCCATTCGTAGGCCCACCCCAGCCGGAGCGCGTCCGCCGGGCGGCGGGAAAGCGCGGACGCCGCCTGCGCCGCGGCGATGAGCGCGTTCGTGTCGGACGCCTCGCGCGCCCTGTCGAAATCGATCCGCGCCTGCGCAAGCTCCGCCGCCGCGCGCGAACGGCCCGCCGGATAGTCCTCCAGGTAGGACGCGTAGAGCGCACGCGCCTTCGCCCTGTCCCCGAGCGCCGCCGCGCAGGCCGCGCGCAAATACGCCGCATCGTCCGCCTGCACCGCTTCGCACAGCTGGTACGCTTCCGCATAGCGTCCGCGCAGATACTCGCTCCACGCCGCGTACAACCGTGCGCGCGATGCCTCCTTGGCGGACGGATAGACCTTCAGGAACCGCCTGAAAAGGCGCGCGGCGTCGTCATAGCGCTTGTCGCCGTAGCACAGCGCGCCGGCGGCGTAAAGAGCCTGTTCCGCCATGTCGCCCGTCGTGCCATGGTGGATTTCCAGATACTCGCCGACCGCCGTGCGACGCTCTTTCTCGTCCGGGCTCGCCGCCAGAAGCGCCGCGCGCCTGAAGGCGGCGTAGACCGCGTACGCCCCCTTCGGCTCGAGCCGGACGCACCGCGCCAGGATCGCCGCGTCCTTCTCGAGCACGCCCAAGTGGTAAAGCGCCGCGGCGCGGACGTCCCGGGGGGTCGCGTCGGCATCCAGCACCTTCAGCTCCCGCGCCTTTTCCGCCGCGTCGGGGGCGGACAGCGCCCGCATGAGCCGCGCGCGCGGCGCATAGGCCGAAAGCGGCGAACGCGCCAAAAGGCGTCCGTACGCCGCGCGCGCCGCCGCGACGTCCCCCAGCGCGCGCGCGCATTCGCCCAGGCGATAGTCCAAGTCGTCCGCCGAAATCCCTTCCGCCCCGGCCAGCGCCGCGTATTCGCGCCGCGCCGCCGCGTAGTCGCCGCGGTCGTAGAGCCTGTCCGCCAGTGCCATCCGGTCGGACGGCAGCAGCGCGAGCGCGGCCAGCAACAGCGCGGCGATCATTCCCCCATGTCCTCCCGGCGGTCTTCGTTCGAGGTGGCGAACGAAAAATTCCACACATTCGCCGCGCGGCAGGCGTCGAGGACCTTCACGAGCGACGCGTAGGGCGTTTCGCGGTCCGCGCGGATGATGACCGCCTGGTCCGGATAAAACGCGCTGATGCGCTTCAGGCGCGCCGAGAGGTCCTCCAGGGCCAGCGCGACGCCGTTCACCCGGACCGCCCCGTCCTTCGTGACGTTCGCGATGATCTCGCCCGGCAGGCGATTGGGCTCGTCCGCCGTCTCCGCATGCGGCAAGCGGACGGAAATCTCGCTTTCCCACTGCGAATAGACGCTCGCGGTCACGAAGAAGCAAAGCAGCAGGAATATGACGTCAAGCATGGACGTCAACGCGAGGGCGGGAGCCTTGGTGCGCTCTTCAACCTTGAATTTCATCTGCCTTTACCTCAAGCGTCGCAATCAACTTCGCGGCACGCCGGCGAAAGAACGCATACCCGACAAGGGAAGGAATCGCAATCGCCAGACCGAAAATCGTCGTCACGATCGCCTGCGAGACGCCTTGCGCGAGAACAACCGGCTTCGCGCCCGCCGTCACGTCCGCGGCGATGCCGCCGAACGCCTGGAACATGCCCAGCACCGTGCCCAGAAGCCCGACGAGCGGCGCGATCGCGGCGATGTCCGCCAGCCACTCCACCGCGGCATAGACCGCGCCCGCGATGCGCGCGCCTTCGGCGGAAGGATCCTTCGCCGCTTTCAGCCGGGCGAGCGCGTCGGGCAGGAACACGCCGGCGCGTTGGCTGTACCAAAGGTATATCATGACCGCGAACGCCATAACCGAGAAAAACGCAAGCACCCACATCAGGATGCCGCCATACTGCCATGCTTGTTCAAATGTGATGTTCATACCCCCCTATTATACCATAAAACGGACGCCGGCAAAACCGCTATTTTCGGTCTGGAGTCTCCCCGGAAAATTTCCAAACTGTCCAGTCATTGTCATTTTCGGTTCCTTTTTGGGTGAGGGTGCAATACACGCCTCGGGTACATGCGAAGGTGCGCTTTCGGCGCAATTTCCCGCACCAAGCGGGGGCGAGAAATATCTCACGCCGAGACGCAGAGAACGCAGAGGG